>RKRO01000080.1 GCA_007571355.1 Candidatus Poribacteria bacterium
TACATTGCAAATTCGTAGATAAGGTTCCCCTCTGGCGCGTCTTTGAGGCGCAAAACGATAGTGCCTGCTTCCTGTCGGTAAGCGTTCTGATACATGGTTTTGATTGGCGTAAGATCAAAGCGATAGTTCTCCGTTGGATAGGCTTCGCATGTGTCGTTGTTCGCATTGTGCGCAATAGAAACAGGCAGTTGAACGGGAAACGATTCGAGAAACGCCTCCGAAACGACGAGTGTGAATTGGTGTTCTTCACAGCCTCCACTATAGGACACACTGGTATTTAGCGTGTCCTCTGTGATAGTAGCGGAATTTAGGGTATATGCGTCGGTTCCGAATTGATCCTTTGCGTCGCCGATAAAAACCGCACCGGCATAGACGATTTCGTTTGTGTCAACGTCATCCACAGAGATAGAGACGGTATCCTCAGCCCCTGTCTTCATCTGGTTGTTGAGTTGTTGACACCCGATGATGAAGACAGATAGACTCAAGGCGTAGATAATGGCAATTTTTAGTTTCATGTTGTGTCCGTGCCGTAGAAATCGAGAGCGTGAAGGAATCCGCAGAAACACCCAAGCAAAACACTCGCTCCTACAAGGAGATTTAACGTCGATAGAACGCTACTACATACCCAGCCAGCTGCTCAGAGCACCGCCGTATTTTGCGATGAGACCAGCAAAGACGACAGAGACCATAGACATCAGTTTGATCAAGATGTTAAGCGAGGGCCCAGAGGTATCTTTGAACGGGTCGCCGACGGTATCGCCTACAACAGTGGCTTTGTGTTGCTCGGAGCCTTTTTCTCCATATTCGTCTTTGTGGCTGCCTTCTTCGATGAACTTTTTAGCATTGTCCCACGCGCCGCCAGCATTTGCCATCATAATTGCAAGGACGAAACCGGTTGCTAAACCGCCTGCAAGGAGTCCCAATACACCACCGACATCAAAAATCAAACCGACAGCGACAGGTACAACAATCGCGATGAGCGATGGGAAAATCATTTCGCGTTGCGCGCCAGCCGTTGAGATTTCGACGCATCGTGCGTAATCCGGTTTCTCTTCGCCTTTCATAATGCCGGGTCTCTCCCGAAATTGGCGACGCACCTCTGCGACCATAGCACCGGCGGCGCGTCCGACGGCTTTCATCGTCAACGCGCAAAAATAGAACGCCATCACTGCACCGATGAACAACCCGATAAGCACTTGCGGGTTCATCAGGGTGACATCGTAATAATCCATGAATTGGCTGACAGAGACCTTCACCGTTTCAACAGTGCCTTCCCCTTCAATATCCAATGTCTCTTGACCGGCCAAGTGGATTAAGCCGTATCGGATTTCCTCCAAGTAGGCGGCTAAGAGGGCAAGTGCTGTGAGTGCAGCGGAACCGATGGCGAACCCTTTCCCGGTAGCGGCGGTTGTGTTACCGAGTGCGTCCAACTGGTCGGTCCGTTCACGGACGCTTTCATCGAGTTTCGACATTTCAGCGTTTCCGCCAGCGTTGTCTGCAATGGGGCCATACGCATCTGTTGCAAGCGTTATACCGAGCGTCGCCAGCATCCCGACAGCAGCAATACCGACACCGTAAAGCCCCATCAACGGATCCTGCATGCCACCCGGAAGGTAATAACTAATAGCAACCGCGGAGATGATCGTCACGACGGGAATCGCCGTTGATTCCATACCAACAGCGATCCCTTCAATAATCACGGTTGCGGGTCCGGTTTGCGCCTGTTTGGCGATAGCACGTGTTGGCGAATAGTCGTGGGAAGTAAAAATTTCGGTGACTTTACCGATAATCAAGCCCGCGACAAGTCCAGCAACAATTGCTCCCCAGATTTGCCATCTGTTTGGGAGGTCGAGGTAAAGAAGCACGGGGAGTGACAAGACTGCAATACCGATAGCACTGGCGTTGATGCCGAAGTTTAGCGAGCCCATCAACTGTTTCATCGTCGCGCCCTCTTTTGTTCGCACCAAATAGATACCCAAAATAGAGAGGATCACGCCGATACCAGCGATAATCATGGGTGCAGAGAGGTATTTAAGTTGGAGTGCAAGATTATTGTGATCTTGGGCAGCGACAGCGGCGACACCGAGTGCTGCTGTCGCGAGGATTGAACCTGCGTAAGATTCGTAGAGGTCTGCCCCCATGCCGGCGACATCGCCGACGTTGTCGCCGACATTATCCGCGATGGCAGCCGGGTTCCGCGGATCGTCTTCCGGGATGCCTGCCTCAACTTTCCCGACGAGGTCTGCACCGACATCCGCTGCTTTTGTATAGATGCCGCCGCCGACACGCGCAAAGAGGGCTTGTGTTGAGGCACCCATACCGAAACTCAGCATAATGACAGTAATCTGCGGGAGCGGGTTAACTTCCAAGAACCCGGGTAATATTTTCGGGAAGAGGTAGTAGAGAATGAGGAACCATCCGGTAATGTCAAGGAGTGCGAATCCGACGACTATCAACCCCATGACTGCCCCGGCGCGGAACGAGACTTTCAAACCCGCGTTGAGTCCTTGCATAGCAGCACTCGTTGTGCGAGCAGAGGCATTGGTCGCGGTCTTCATGCCGAGGAAACCGCAGAGGCCTGAGAAGAACCCGCCTGTTAGAAATGCAAACGGGACAACTTTGTTTTGCGCCTCAAGGACGAACGCCATAAAGATGAAGATCAGACACAGTACAACAAAGACAAGAGCGACTACTTTGTATTGTTGCCTGATATACGCCATCGCGCCTTCTCGGACAGATTGTGCTATGTCGCGCATTGTTTCAGTGCCCTCGTCCTGTTTCATCATAGCGCGGTAAAAGTGGTAAGCAAACCCCAAAGCGATGAGGGCACCGATCGGGGCAATCCACCAGACCGTAGGCACGGCTGGACGGGGGTCTGTTTGGGCAAAAGCCTCGGTGGCTAAATTTAGGATCGGTAGAATTAGCAGAAATGACCTCCAATTTAGCCACCGTCTTTTGCAAACGATATCACGCATTTAAAACCTCTCTTTTTTATTTCGATTTTTATTGTGATTTAAAAAATT
>RKRO01000438.1 GCA_007571355.1 Candidatus Poribacteria bacterium
GTATCCTTGTCCAAGTGTGCATTTATTTTCGGATTTTACTATAACTGGTAGGAGCGGTTTCTAACCCCGACCTCTTAACGACGCAAAAAATGGACAAACTCATCCTCAAAGGCATCCGATTCCATGGCCACCACGGTGTCCCCGAAGCGGAACGACACGTCGGTGGCCATTACGAAGTCGATGCAACTTTACACTGTTCACTTAGCAACCCGGGTAATACCGATACACTCACAGACACAGTTGATTACGCAGCAGTCGTTTCATGCATCGTTGAAATCGGCACGCAGCAGTCGTTCCAACTTATAGAAGCACTTGCTGAGAAGATAGCCTCCATAATTTTAAAGCAATTCGCCGTGGATGCAGTGCATCTTATCGTCAAAAAGTTACATCCTCCTATAGAGCAACCCATTGACTATTTCGGTGTTGAAATTTTCCGCAATGCATAAATTCTTTACGACCATCTGCCTCCTTTTAATAACAATCACTATTGCAAACGCTGGTGGCGAAAAAGAAGTCCTGTTTCCCGAACTGTCCTCTGGACTCTATCTCTACCGTTACAATTGGGATGTCGAGCCGTGTGTGCTATACGTCGCCGAGATGTCGCGCACTGAACCGACACTTCACTTCGAAGTCGCACTTGCAAATGCACAAGTTTTAGGGAAAGAAACCGTCCGTTCTATGGCGAACCGTCGGAACCAACGCGGGGATCGGCGCGTCCTCGTCGCAACTAACGGCGGTTTCGGAGTCCTCGGGGACATGCGCGGCTACGGCGGCGTGTTAGAAAACTTACACATCCAAGACGGCGAACTGATTACACAACCAACAGATACCGATGCATGCTTCGGCGTAACCGAGTCCGGCGAATTCCTAAGTACGCCTGTGAAAATGGAAGCCAGCATTCAAATAGGCACACATACACTCTCCCTCGGATGCATCAATCAACGTAGACTTGATGGATGCGAGGTGACACTTTACACACCGCGACTCGGTGAATCTACGCGCACCAATCGCCGTCGAGGTATAGAGGCGATAATTAGCGGACTCGCGCTACCATTGACACCCAATTATGCGCATCCTTATCGTGTGGAACAAGTTTCACGCGATGGAAACAGCCTAATTCCGAGAGACGGTGCAATTCTCTGGTTTAACGCACGCTTGAAAGACCCAAACGTATCTCAGTTCAGCGCCGGTGCTAATGGTACGCTCAAACTTACGCTCTCACCGCCCGAATGGAACCACGTCCAACACGCGATCGGTGGACGGCTCCGACTCCTCAAAGACGGTCAGATAAATGAGACGCTGGCGAAAATGCACAATGAAGAGAAACGGCATACCCCCGGTAAACGCACACCTGTGCTGAATCTGAGCCACGAACCGCGAACAGCACTCGGCTACAACGCCGATAAACTCTTTCTCGTCGTCGCAGACGGACGGCAACCGAAGTATAGCACCGGTCTAACGCTCTATGAACTCGCCAGTATCCTTATAGAACTCGGCGCCACGGAAGCAATCAATCTTGACGGCGGCTCCAGCAGCACCTTCGTCGTCAACGGCACCGTCGTCAACAGACCCTCCGGACAGCAAGAGCGAGATGTTCTCAACGCTGTCTTTATCACAGCAGATGTCCAGGAGTAGGAACAACCTTTGGGCGCGAACAACAATAATGGAGGTACATTTTGAAGGTCTATTCTGGAATCGTTTTTGGGTGGCTGATATTTCCATCACTCCTATTTTGTTACATCTCAGGCGCCAACGCAGCAGAACTCCCGAAACTGCTGAAGGCAACCCCACTTTCCGAAACCGCAATTCAATTGCAATTTGATGGACAATTGGAAGCCGAAATCGCAGAAGACTTAGCGAACTATCAAATCACACCGGATGTCCAAGTTGAGTACGCACTGTTGGATGAGCGATTGAACCGTGTCCTTCTATTAACGACAACGTTGGAAGTAGAAAAAACCTACCGTCTCACACTGCCAGATATCCAAACACGGATAGTTATAACACTCCCACCCATAAACGAAATAACCTTTGGCGCAGGAGACTCCGTTACCTTTTCTGGTGGCTTACAGGATACCACGCTATTGGTAAACACGGATAGAAAAACGCGAAACAACAATGCCGGTGCCGAGCAGGCACTTTTATGTAATCCGACAGGGAGTGTTTTCTTCATCGCCTTTGATCTGTTTGACGCATTTGAAGATATGGGGATCCGAGAACCGACACAGGTCTTAGCAGCAACGCTAACTCTGCATGTCGAGCAGTGTGAGACAGATACACTGCAAACCGTCCTTTACCGGCGTGTCCTCCTCCCGTGGCGGGAGGGCAGAGGTACGTCAACGCGGGCAGAAGATAACGAACTCACCTACAACAGTGCCTTGCATCGTAACCTTCCATGGAACAAGCGTCCCGCGCAAGCGATGCTGTCAGGCATTGACGGCGACAATGAGAGCGACTACAACGGCTCTGAGGATGTTGCCCACCGCATTGATGGCACAGGCGAAATTCAAGGCGCAGGGAAACGTTATGCGTTCAAAAGCGAACTTCTTACCGATGCGGTACGCTTTTGGGTCGCAAACCCCGACTACAACTACGGCTATCTCTTCGCCTTACAAGACGGCGATGTACCCATCATATTTTCTTCAAAAGAGGCAACCGACGAAAATCTACGTCCAACTCTAACAATCCGTTACCAAACTTTGGTCAAAGGAGAACCAGCCAAAAACAGTAAATAAGGAGCATCACCCAGCGGGTTGGATGTTAAGATAAAACCCCTCCGACAAGTATATGCTATCCAGCAGCGAAGGAGATTCTATGCCGAAAAAACCGATTAACCACTACGAACATACAGATAAACGCACAAACAATCCGACACAAGAATTAAGCGGTTTCGCAGAAAATGAAGAATACGCACCTACGCGTTACCCGCGTGACACCGCACTGGATCCGCAACTCGTTTGGAAGGGCAAAGACCAGCAGAACGATACCGACCTTGAAGTTCAAGCCGTCCCTATCTAC
>RKRO01000484.1 GCA_007571355.1 Candidatus Poribacteria bacterium
CATTAAACTGAGAAGCAGATTGGTAATCATTTCGGCAGTTTTTATCGCCTGAGTTTGTGGAGTGTTTCTTTACCGTCAGGGTATAAAATCCCCAATTGAACAGATGGCGCAGAACATTTTGGAGGATCCTAACAAGGCCGCAAGGGAGATTTCCCCTAATGAAATGACACCGGATTTAGCAAACTTCCTCGGTTGGTATAAACCAATAGTAGAGAATGCCAGTCCCGAAGTCCGGGCTGTAATGCAGAAATTTGATTCAAAGTTTCGAGCGAGCCCGCTGGATAGAAACGAGAAGATAGAGCAGTTTTTTCCTACAGACGAGTGGCTCCAGAAACTCTTGGACATGGGCATAGTTATTGATGATTTTTCTGCTTATTCGGGGCACCTCAATGATAGGTGGACATATTATCATGCTCAAAATCAACCGGAAATGCTTTCTTCTATGAAATATCGATTCAGGCTTGACGAAGATGCCTCCTGGGATAAGGTGGTAGATACAGGAATCCGTTTTTATGAAAAACTGCACAATCGCGCTGAGGAAGCAATGACAGCAGATCCACTCGTCTACGGTGGACAAATGGGAAGAGATGAGGTCTTTATCCCATTCAGATTAAAGACGGTTTATGTACGAGATAGCAGCATATCGTATGGAACAGGCGTTCCAGAATGGGTAGGACGTGAGCTTAGCGATAGGGAGGCAGGCTTGCCACCATCAAGAGAGCTTCCGAAAGACATCGACATCATCTACCTCGACGAAAAGGGGCAACCGATTAAGGACAGGGTGCCGCCAAGTGGTGGTGATGTTGAAAGGTTCTCAAGAGGTGAGACAGATACTGTTTTTGACTCAGCAAATGGGCAATCACCGTTAGCTGATGACTTTGATAACTCGTTCCCTGATGACTTACCCCCTTCCGATACAGAATCTTATGAGTTTGAGAAGCCTAATGTTCCTCAAAGCGTGGCAGACTTTGAAAAACAGTTTTCACCAGAGGGAATCGAAGCGGAGTTGAGCAAGGGGCTACCCACGGATCCTGCTGATAAAGCGCAGCAGTTGATAGACCAATATGGCACAGAGGAAGGGCTTCGACGGTTGAGGGAGTCTGACCCTGATGCAGCACGGCGGTTTGAGCGGGAGCGGAGGGGGGCACCTTCTCGTGATGGCTATCCTGATGAACAATCGCCTGATGATTCGCCGTAACGGTTCATCCCGATAAAACGAAATAGGGGGGGTATCTTGGGAAATCCTTAGATACCCCTTTTTTTCATTATCGTTGGTAAAGAGCAGCTGCATAGCACTTCTACTCAGTTCTGCTGGCTACCTCCCCTGTGTCCAGTCTGCAAACGGGATGGGAGCCTCCTTAAAACCCTTGAAACGGCACTGAAAGTCGTGTCTAAAGTCGCATATCGTGTCGTTTTATCGGTTGAAGTTAGACCTATCAGATGCGATATGGCGGAAATACCGATAGGTCTAACTTCAACCGATAAAAAAACCGATAAAACGACACACACGACTTTTAGTGCCGTTTCAAGGGTTTTTTCAAGGGTTTTAAGGGGACTCCCATGTGGAAAGCGATTGTTGTTTTTTTTTATCCGTGCTGGGGGTTACCCTTTTGGGGATAAAGGCGGCGCACACTCCCGTCGGCAAAACCTTTGGAGGTTTTGGGCAGGTCTACGACCTTAGCAAGTCGTCAGACGTCCCAAAACTCTACCTCCAAGAGAACGGCTCAACCTTAGCACCGCAAGGAATTGACCGACTAGGAAATGACGGAATTGATTCCACGCAATCGGGGAAGCACGGGTTGATAGCCATGCCATCAATCCTGTGCTTCCCTTTCCTGTCATTTCCCTTTACGTCGTCTGATGCCAAGGAAATCACGGTCTTACGACCACGGAGGGCGTAACCCTGTGATTTCCCTGTAAGGCTGTCAATTCCTCGCCGTTTCAAACGGTTAGGGCGACCGGATTACGGGGTTATCGCAGAGAACAATATCTTTCGCCCGCTCGGTTGGCAAAGAACCGAACCTGCAGCCGCCCCCGTGGTTCACCCGAAGCCTGAAGCCCCGCGCGCCACCCTCGTGCTGACTGCGATAGCCAAACGTGGGGCTATCTTGATGGCACTGTTTGAGGATACGAACGGGCGTTTCGTTGCATTTCTGCGGCGGGGTGAGCGGCGGAAAAATCTCTACATACAAGAGATAGGGGCGGGTGCGATTACGGTAGTTCACAACAACACTACCGTTACCCTGAAGTTGGGGGAACAGATTGAAACAAAGGGGTTTAGCGCGCAATCACCTTCGGTTGAATAATCACCATTAACTCTTTGGTCTCGGTCATGGTCTCTGTTGAGGTGAAAAGGTACTTGCCGATAAGTGGCAGCCGCCCTAAGCCCGGCAAACGGCTAATCTGCTCGGTCTCCTTCTCCTGCAACAATCCACCAATCACCACCGTGCCGGAGTCCTCGACACTGATGGTAGTGGTGATTAACCGCTGTGATAGCGACGAGGCTTCCCGTGAAAGCGCATCTGCATCTCGGAGCGCGAGTTTGATGTCCATCGTGACCTGTCCCGAGGCACCAATGTGCGGCGTCAATTCCAATAATATCCCCGTCTCTATCGTGAAGTGTGAGCGGTAGCCGTATCCGAAAGACGCCGTTCGCTGCGTTTGAAACGAACCGTCAAAAGACTCGTCGGGTTGCGGCGCTGTGGTTCGGGGCGGTTGCGGTGCGTAGATGGGGTTATAGACGGGGTTGTAGACGGGTGAGGGGATTTCAAACAGATGTTTGCCACCGATGTCAATAGACGCTTTCTCGCCATGCACCACAGCGACCGACGGGTTAGCCAGCACCTTGCCCCGATTCTCTTTCACTAAGGCGTTGAGCTTTGCCAAGAACGCTTGTGGCACGCTTTTTAGTGAATCTATCTGAATCACTAGCCCGTCGTTAAGGGTGACGGGCTGGCTATTGTTGTCCGTGTCGTTACCTGCGTTAAAGGTCAAGCCGAACTCGTCGCGATTGCCGTG
>RKRO01000228.1 GCA_007571355.1 Candidatus Poribacteria bacterium
AAAAAAAACGGGTACCAACAGTTACGAGATAGAACATATCTGGGCAAATCACCATGAAGATTATATGGACGAATTCCCTCAGGAACATGAATTTAAGGCATATCGTGACCGTATAGGTGGGTTACTCCTTTTACCAAAGAAAAACAACTCCAGTTACAGTGATTTACCTTACGTAGAAAAGTACCCACATTACCTCAAAGAGAATCTGCTTGCACAAAGTCTCCATGAAACCGCCTATGAGAATAACCCGGGTTTTGAGCAGTTCAGAGAAGAAAGTGGACTCTGCTTTCGCCCACATACAGAATTCAAGAAGGTGGATCTTGATACTCGTCAGAAACTCTATCGGCAACTCGCCGATAGAATATGGAATCCAGAAAGGTTACGACTGTCCTACGGTCAGGAGCCGGCCCCTATCGTTGAGGAAGAGGAAGAACTATACATAACTTCTGCTGTACAGACATTATCGCAGGTAAGTGCCTTAGTCTCAAAGGAACAGAGAGAACACTACGAAAGGCAATACCCAAAAAAAGTTAGTGAATTTTATAAGCTCGTCGGAGAAGGGCTGGATTTCATCAAAAAACAGGAGTGGGACTTAACTCCTAAATTTACTGCAAATTATTGTGGTTTTTATCGGGAACGTAATCCAATATTCGGCGTTAACCTCATTGGACAACCAAGATTTGCTATCTGGATAACCGAAGAAGAAGCAGAGAAATTTAACAACGAATGCCGCTTTGAGAATTATTACCAGCATTCAAAGTATGCGGTTTATCCAATAGGTACAACACTTGAAACTCTTCGCCCTATACTGGAATTCGCCTGCGAAAAGAAGGCGGATAAGGAACGCGAGTTCGCCATGGAATTTCTCTCATCCGTGGGTGTAGACAATCCAACGGATGAGCAGATTGAGATTATTATCAAGACTCGGTCTAAGCTATAAAGAGATTTGCTATGCTATACCACTACGGAAAATATCGGAGGTAGTACTTGCCAGGTACACTTTCAATCAAGGCAATTTTAAAAAATGCGATATATTAAACCCATTGTTTGGCTTATCTTTATCTTTTCCGGTGCAAGCGGACTTATCTATCAAGTCATCTGGATGCGGCAGCTGACGCTCATCTTCGGTAGTACTGTGTTCGCAACGAGTACCGTCCTGACAGCGTTTATGGGTGGCCTCGCGCTCGGCAGCTACTACTTCGGCAAGAAGATTGACGAAAGCAGAGAATCGCCGCTACGCGTCTACGCACTGCTGGAAGCCGGGATCGGTGCGTTCTGCCTTGTCTGGCCACTTATCTTAACCGTCTTGGGCGCACTCTATGTCCTGATCCATCGCAACATCACATCGGAGTTTTACACACTCTCGCTTCTCCGGTTTGTGCTAACTTTTGCGGTCTTGCTGATCCCGTCCACGTTGATGGGTGGCACGCTACCCGTACTGACCCGCTTCTTTGTGAAAAAATTAGAGCAGCTCGGCACAAACATCGGGATTCTATACGCCCTGAACACCTTCGGGGCAGTCGTCGGTACCGTCGCAGCAGGCTTTTTCCTCATTGAGGCGTTGGGTATCCGATGGACGCTCGGCGTTGGCATCGCTATCAATTTTGCTGTCGCAGCGATTGCGATAGGATTATCCCGGAAAACGTTAGCAACCGCAGCAGACGAACCTCATGCAGAAACACAACAACTGGAGTCCGAAGATGTCACGCATCAACCTGAGAGACTTCTGGTCCTGTGGGCAATAGGCATCTCAGGTTTCTGTGCTTTGGCTTATGAGGTGTTGTGGACCCGTATCATGGTCTTTTTTCTGGGCAGTACGACCTACGCGTTCGCGACGATGCTTGCGGCGTTCTTGTTCGGTATCGCTTTGGGAAGCGTGGTGCTTGCGCGCTGGGTTGATCGGATCAAACAGCCTGTCGCAATTTTCGGGATCATCCAACTCGGCATCGGACTTTTCGCGCTGATCCTGATGCCCGCGTTCGAGGAGTTGTACGGCATGAGTCGTGCCTTGCAATCCACCTTCGGCGCGAGTAGATTCTGGACATTTTTCTCTTGTTTCCTTGTGATGTGCCTGCCGACATTTCTGATGGGTGCAAGTTTCCCGTTGGTAACGAAAATCTACACCGGCAGCGCACACCAACTCGGCAAAAGCATCGGAAACGTCTACGCCGTTAACACCGTCGGTAGCATTTTAGGATCGTTCTGTGCCGGGTTTATTCTGATTCCGCTTTTGGGTATCCGTCCGAGTATTGTTTTAACGGTAGCCTTGAACTCTGGGATCGGATGCCTGCTCATCTTGAAAAGTAGGTGGCAGACCGAAACCGGAAAATCACTTTTACAAGGGATAGGCATCGGGATGCCGATTCTCAATGCCGGGTTAGCAGTTATCCTGCTGCTCACAGTGAATCAGCCGCTTTTCCTGAAGAGCTCGATTTTCAAAACCCAACGTCCGGGCGATACGCTTGTTGACTACAATGAAGAGGTGGATGCAACGGTAACAACACTGAAAGACGATGAAGGGGTCTATCGGCTCTATGTGGATACGAACCAAGCAGCGGATGCCTCGCGTTGGGATTCGCCGTCGCATCGTGTTATCGCGCATTTGCCGTTGTTATTGCATCCACGTCCGAAGCGTGCCCTCGTTGTCGGGTTCGGGATGGGACTCACCTCACATTCAATCACACAACACGGTGTACAGGTTGACGCGATTGAACTGTCCAACGGTGTACTTTCTGCAGCGCGCGAACATTTTACGCATATCAACGAAAATGTGTTTGAAAACCCGCTGTTTAACTATAAGCTCAACGATGGACGCAACCATATCCTGATGACGAAGACGAAATACGATATGATCTCAACAGGTATCATCCATCCGCTTGTCAGTGCGGGGAGTTCTAATATCTATACGGCAGACTTTTATCGTTTGTGCCGTCGGATCCTTACAGCAGACGGTATCATGTGCCAATGGGGGCCGCTGCATCGGCTCCCGGAAGAACACTACAAAATGATTGTC
>RKRO01000039.1 GCA_007571355.1 Candidatus Poribacteria bacterium
GACTGTTAGTCTGTGCAACGTATTTCCCAATCCGCCAAAGTCGTGAAAATTCGCGTGCCAGATTAAAGCGAAGAGGCACCTTCTTGAATTCTGGCACGGATTCCAGCAATAAGCATGTGCAAAGCCACCGGATTTTCATCTTGAAACGGGATAACGAGGTCCGCGTACTGTTTGCAAGGCTCTGTATAGACAGGGAAATTGGGTAAGACATCCCGCCGGTACCAGTTGATCGCCCACTCCAGATCCCCACCGCGTTGGGCAACATCACGGAGCATCCGTCGTAGGACTCGCTCATGGGCATCGACATCAAGAAACAGTTTGATGTCCATCAAATCACGGAGAGCTTCACTCCAGAAGATCAGATGTCCTTCTACAATGACGACATCGCTCGGTTGTACACTCGCCTTTTCGTCGCCGCGCTGGGCCCCACGGGTGCCTGGGGTAGGGACAGCAATAGTGTTTCGGGAACGTAATTTCTTTATATCCGTAATGAGGGCATTCCACAGGACGGCATCCGGATGATTAGCCGTAATTACGCGCTCGCGTTCTGCCGCCGAGTATTCCGACCAGTCGCGGAAATAAGAATCTTGATTGAGTACAACGGGCGAAAAATCCGAGAGTTGTTCCGCCAATGCGCTGGCAAACGTTGTTTTCCCTGAAGCGGACCCCCCCATAATTCCGACAGTAACAGGGGTAAAATGTTTATCTCCTTGCATGGGTTCTCCATCTATATGCTGTTATCGAATTTACATTTTGCATATTAGCATACCTCGGCCTATGTGTCAAAACTATTTTAGATGTCTCCTTGTAGAAGTAATTTCTTGGTCGCGACAGGCTGATTGCTGGTAACTCACTGCTGATGGCTTCTACAAAAAAGAAATTTGACTTAGAGAAAAAAATATGTTATTATATACTTAAAGTTAGTCATAGACGGTGCTGATACACACTTGACACAGCTTAACAATGTGTAAACGTTTTTCCACAAATAGCGTCTTAATAGCACAGGTTGCTTTCGAGACGATGTAGGTAAGTCTCTTGCTTACCCGATTCTGAGAACTTGCTCATGCAAACGCTTGAACGCAATACCATCACAACACAAATAATAGGTGTAGGGAGCGTCTATAACCTGCCTCTCTACGCGTGGAATCTTTTTACGCAGTTTCCGAGCAGCAGTTTGCTGTTAAAAGGCGTGTTTGTGTATTATCTTTACCTGTACTTATATTTGTACGGCAACGATAGGTGGTGAGAATTCAAAGGCGATGCCTCAGATTGTATGAAGAACCGACCTAATTATCACCACCCAGCGTTGAAAAAAGTTTCGATGTTGGGTTATTTTTTTTAACTGAGTTTGATTTGGGACAGATAGCGTTACTTTTCGGTGCAGCTTGCTACACCGGGGTCCCCACCTGTTAATTGGAAGGGGATAAATTGGCTATTGAAAAGGCGGAGGTAGTTGAAAAGCATGGTAATCGTTACCAAAACCGATGCGACACAAGCAGATATTGATGCTGTTGTCAAACGGATCGAAGGTGTTGGACTGAAAGCAGAGGTCTCAACTGGCGAACGGCACACTGTCATCGGTGTTATAGGAGACAAAACGTTGCTTGGTGATATCCCGATAGAATCGATGTCCGGTGTTGAACGGAAGATGCATATTACAGCACCGTTCAAGTTAGCGTGCCGTGAATTCCGGGGTGCCCCGACAGTTATTGGGGTTAACGGCACAAAAATTGGTGGAAAGGAATTACCCGTCATCGCGGGACCTTGTGCAGTAGAGAGTACAGAGCAGATTGTAACGATTGCTCGCCTCGTTCAAAAAAGCGGTGCAAGTTTCATCAGAGGCGGTGCCTTTAAACCCAGAACGGGGCCCTATAGTTTCCAAGGTTATGGTGAGAGTGCCCTTAAAATGCTAAAAGCGGCGAAAGAGGAAACGGGACTCGGTATTGTTACAGAAGTGATGACACCAGACGAAGTGGAACTTGTTGGTGAATATACAGATATGTTCCAACTCGGAACCCGGAACATGACAAATTTTTACCTGTTGCGTGAAGTTGGGCGCGCAGAGAAACCGGTAATCCTCAAACGTGGCATGTCTTCGACCATTGAAGAGTGGCTGCTCGCTGCCGAGTATATCCTCTCCGAAGGAAACCGTGATGTCATTCTTTGTGAACGTGGTATCCGCACTTTTGAACCACACACGCGTAACACGCTTGACTTGAACGCCGTCCCCGTTATTCACGAATTAAGTCACCTTCCGATTATCGTAGACCCGAGCCACGGCACCGGTATCCGAAGCCTTGTCTGTGATATGGCAAAAGCATCTGTCGCCGCTGGCGCGGATGGGCTACTGCTTGAGGTACATCACGATCCTGATCAGTCAATGACAGGAGATGGGGCACAGTCACTGTTCCCAGATCAATTCGAGACACTGATGCGGGAATTGAAGCCGATTGCTATCGCCGTCGGGCGTGAAATCTAACTTTTTAAGGATTAAGTTTTGCTCATTTTGCCGATGGCAAAAAATGGTTTTCGCCGAAGTTCGTGACGTTGGTTATGTTGTGTTGTCTGATGCTTTGAACTTGACGGTAACTTTTTGATAGTATCAGACTTCCCTCGTAACTTGCAAACTTTATCTATCCGTGATTGAAATTTGGAGGAAAAAGCCTTGGACGATTTTGAAACCAACCAGCAGAGAATCTATATTTTTGATACAACACTTCGTGATGCTGAGCAGACACCCGGTGCTGCTCTTGGTATTGGAGAGAAACTCGAAATTGCCAAGCACCTCGCCAGATTAAATGTGGATGTCATTGAAGCCGGATTCCCGATCTCCTCACCGGGCGATTTTGAGGCAGTCAAACAGATAGCAAACGAAGTCGAAGGACCGGAGATTTGCGCCCTCTCTCGCGTTGTTGAGAAAGACATCACCGCAGCTTGGAAAGCCATTGAAGATGCCCCGAGAGCACGTATCCACACATTTGTCGGGACTTCACCCATTCACATGGGACGCATC
>RKRO01000016.1 GCA_007571355.1 Candidatus Poribacteria bacterium
TAGATGTTTCAATCGTTGCTGCGCGCTGGTGTCCGTGGTCCATCATCTGTGCTTGGAAGCCTTTTTCAGTCAGTGCTGCGCCGAGTGCCGAGTTCTGTAGCACACCGGATGCTCGGTCTCCTATGCTACACGTGTCAACTTATTTTCGGATGTTACGATATACCTCGGCTCCGTCTCGTAATTCGTCAAGGAGGCGCACGATATCGCGTTTTTTCGTTAGTATCTCTCTTGTTGGAATCAAAAAGATCAAGCTGCTTAACTTTTTCACGGTTAGCCAAAGATGTCTGATTTGGGTCTGGCTGCAATTGATCAACACGTAGAAGTTCACCTACTGTAAACAGCCGATCACACACTACAGACCTTCCCACTTCGTCCACTGGGGCGAGCACTGTATTGCCATCATCTGCTTTAACTGCCAGAATTGACTCTACATCCAGATGCTTGTTCTCAAGCAGATCTGGACTGTGGGTAGTGACGATAACCTGCGTTCTATGGGCAGCATCCCAGAGTGCATCCAACAAGACACCTGCCGCTGCTGGGTGAAGCGCGATCTCTGGTTCTTCAATTCCGACAAGTGTTACGCGTTCTTCTACCTTCTGATTTCTTTGGAACAGTGCTACCAAAATTCCCAGTGCACGGAGCGTGCCATCAGACATATTATTTGCGTGAAAACGCCCCGGGTATCTGTCCGCCCCGACCTTCTGTCTGAACGCTAACATCAGCTTGGATCCAAAGGCTGTGACATCTACCTCACGAATATCCGGAACGACTAATGCCAGATATTCCTCAAGGTCTGTTTTCACAGCGGGCGGAAGTTGGGTCAGAATGCTGGTTAGGTTACTCCCATCTCCCCTAAGGATGTCCGCAGAATCAGGGTTTTGGAAATCTCGGATTTTGTCCAAATTGAAGTTGTAAAACCCCATCCGAGAAAAAGCATCATAGACAGGGCGAAATTCGGGCAGCCCAGACGCATTTACCAAGTAGAGTCGATCGGGTGCAGCGGCCGGTGCAACTTCCATACTTGTGTCGGTTACAGTGCCACTCTCAACACGGAAGTATGCTTCTGATGTTGGGCACGACTTGTTTTGAACGCTACACTCTTCAATCTGAACCTCGTAACCGCCTGGTGGACGCTTCCTAATTTGGAGATCATAGTGCCCCGTAAAACCTTCAGGCAATGCGAATTCAAGGCGAATCCTAAAATGGTTCGGATGCCCGCGAGAACGACGACAAACATCATTGATACCACCACGATCGCGCATCGCATGACCCAGCGATGTATTCAACGCATTCGCAACGAAGCTCAGCGCATCTAGAAAATTGCTTTTGCCCGATCCGTTACGTCCTACAAGGAACGTCAAGGGCCCTAGTTGCACATCACACGCAGCGATACTCTTATAGTTTTTCAGCACAACCCTTGTAATAAACGTTGAGTCTTTCATCACTTTAGACCTCTGCTGTAGGAGAGATTGTAATCCCGATTCCGTCCAGAGTTAGGCTACTGGGAATCCATCACCGACGAGTGGTGCGCCGTCTGCAACCTCAATGGTCGGGACAAGGATATGCCCTGGCGATTGCGCGTTGTTATAGCAGACATCTTGCGCCATGAAAATCATGACAAATGCTCTACGTTGGCGATCCGTGATGTTTGGCGGGGTGCCGTGCCAGTTGAGGCAGTGATGAAACATACATTCGCCCGCTTTCAACTCCACCGGAATGCCGTGACTGATGTCTAACTCCCGTCTCTGTGTCCACGGGTTCGGTGGCGGTTCGCTTCCCTCTCCACGTGCTTTTGCCGATGCTGCATCCAATGCCGCTCTGGCTTCCACTGAGAACCGTTCGTCTTTGTGGCTCTTGGGCATGACGTGCATACATCCGTTATCGACTGTTGCGTCATCCAGTGCCAGCCAGCAGCTCACGATGTTTGGGGGGCTCAGGGGCCAAAAGAAAAAATCGTGGTGGAATCCGAAGTGTCCGTTATCTTTGGGCGGTTTGGAGATAACTTGATCGTGCCAGAGTCGGACCTCAGGGGTATCTAATAAAGTACGTGCTGTCCCCGCAATGAGCGGATTGTGGATAGCTGCCTCGTAGTTGGGTTCACGTTTCCACATATTGACATACTGATGAATCGCGCGCGGGTGACCGCTGCCGCGATTGAGTTTATCTTCACGTCGGTCGTGTCCGTACTTGAACTCTGGTGAAGAGTCGTCCCCCTCGTTGAGTTCGAGTTCAATAATTGCGTCTAAACCTGCACGCATGGCTTCAACGCCATCACTATCTAAGACCCTACCGAATTTGAGATACCCGTTTTCTTGAAAAAAATCGATCTGTTCTTGTGTTACCATTGCGTTCCTCCTTGTAAATCTGATGTTCATACTTGCAATGCTTCGTCAAGTGCCTCACGAAATTCATTTTCGTTTCTCCGCTGATAAAACGGCAACCCGATAATGCGATAATTTTTATCCTCTATGATGAGTTCACTTTTACGTTCCGTATCAATCTCCTTCAGAAAATCCTCTTTCCATCTGTCAAAGTCTTCAATGTGCTCACCTTTGGGTTCAATAAAAAGTTGGTAACTGGCAGTCTCACCGTTTTCCTTACCCAAAAAGAGGACGAAGTCGGGTTGAAAGGCTTTACCGTCAAAGAAGTTATAGATATAAAAGTGTCTCTCGTTGCGGATCAGATAAACGCCATTGTAGGTTTTCTGTAGTGCCTCAAGCTGCGTCTGTAAAAATTGTACGAATGCTTTTTCTTCGCTGGTGCCGTAAAGGCCGTTAAAGGCAAACCATTCTTCGGCTTTCGCTATCCGTTCAACATCATGATTCTCATCGGCACGCGGACTTTTCGCATCGAATTTTAGGATTTTCCCCTTGAAAAGATCTCGGATGTCTTCCTGATAAAAATGTTTTGTGCCTTCATGCTCGGTAATTTTTTCGCGAAGTTCGGTTTCAATTTTTCCCAAAAGCCTGCAACATGCCGTGAGTTTTTCTGCGGGTTTGTCTGTCAATTGCGAAAAATTGCCTTTGAAAGTGATTGACAAGCCCCCCAAAAAGTTATCTGAAGTTCTGAATTCGCGCATGGATTTCAATTGCGGGAAATACCGCTTCAGTGAAGCGAATGTGAAAAACGGATTCCGCGCAATGGCAGTTTGGACGATATTCTGTTCAATACCAGTGATTGGGACATGTTTGCTGTTTGCGTTTCGCGTGGTATAGGTTGCGTCTTTCCCTACCATACGGGTCACGCCTCCAGAACCTTCATGGATCGTATACTCGTAGGATTTCTGTCGGACACTGAGAGATGCTAAGTCTTCAAAAGATTTGACGTGTTGATAGTTTCTCGGCACTTGTTTATTTAACCAGATCACACCGAATTTGTAAAGATCGGTTTCCTTGAATGTTTCTTTCAACTTCAGTTCGCGCGTCATGACCCTTTCATCTATGACCCCTTCATTAACCAGGGCTTTTCGGATTTCAGAAATGTAGGGTGAATCGTTAATGCTGTGATAGTGAAGTTCTTCCAGGACGCGAAGTTCATGTGCCATGTCTTCGTCAAATTTGCGGGTGAACTTATCCTCGTGTTCCGGTAAAGTGAAAGGATAGTAGCGTGCACCGCGCCCAATCAACTGTGCCTCAGTGATTGTCGTTTTTCCAATTTTGTTATGCCCTGTGCTACCGGTCTCATAACAGCGGACAATGTCAAATAGGTTCAGCACATCCCACCCTTCACTGAGCATCTGGACGGCAAAAATCGCACGGATCGGATTGTCTACTTCCTCAAGTCTGTTGACCTGGACCTGATACTTCTCCCTTTCGACTTTGGAGTTGACAGCGAGACAGTATCTTTCGTGGAAATCTACTTTGAGGCGATGCACTAACTGCGCGGAGGTGGTCCCGTGTTTATCAAAAAATTCAAACGCCTTTTGGATAACCGGCACTTCAGACCTCCGAAGTCTGTCAATATCGTTGCTGGTCAGGCTATCCATAAACTGATGAAAATCTGCTTTGTTCTTTTTGGAGTCGGGGATCGTTTTTCCCTTAAACAGGATGACGGGTTTCAGTTGTATCTTATACGCCGCTGCGACGGCCTGCTTGTAATGGCTGAGGAGAATTGCTTGTAAGATACGGTCCTGTAGGTTGAAATCTGACCTCACAATTTCGATGTCTTTGGAGTATTTATCGTTTCGGAATTGGACCAGATCGTAACGGTAGAGGATCTTATTGCGATACTTCTCCACGATTGCAGGCACTTTGTCGTCAAAAGTGGCGGTAAATTCCAGCAACAGGTTATCGGAGTTTGCATTACATATCTTTTCGACCGTGTTTTCCCATGTGGGTTTTCCTACATCTAATTCTTGTTGTGCCTTTTTTGTAGAGACGTTCATGTGGTGTGCTTCATCAGATAAGAGAACAATCCTCTTTTTCTGAAAATCGTCAAACGTTAAGGCGTTCTCTTTTTCTGTCGTCAGATCGCTGTGTAATTTCTGAATTGTGGTGAATCGGATATTGATGTCGTTTTCGTTGACACCTTCAAAATTGTCCACCGGTGTCACCGCGACTTGTTTCCCATCGACATAGATATTTGGATGGAATAGGTATTTTGAGGATGTGGGATTGAGAAAGTTGTCTTTTGTCTTCTCAATGATGTTGTCAGCATTGACGAAAAAGAGGAAGTTACGGTATCCCTGTTCATAGAGATAGAGGATCAAACCTGCCATGATAAGTGTCTTCCCGCTGCCGGTTGCCATGTTGAACAAGAGGTGCAAAGGATTTTCCTTGCCCGGGAAATTTCCACTAAAGTAGTGAATAAACCGCGCAAACGCTTCCACTTGATACTCGCGGAGTTCAAATTTTGGATTCAGGTTTTGTGTAATGCTATCCGGCATTTCAGGTTTGGAGACTCCAAACTCGAAAGCGTTAGTCAGGCGTTCATAAAGAAATTGTTCAGTCATCATTATCCTCTTTATAAAAATTTTTGTTTTTTGTGCTGGCGTTTGGCGATTGTTCCTGTCTTCCTATCGAAGTGAATTGGTAATTTTTTGTAGCGATTAATGTAGGTGTAACCTGGGTTCTCTACAGTTGTTTTTTACCAATTTTACCAATTTGTGGAGATCTGTCCTCTACGCGGGAGGACGTTCCTCTGAGATCACAGAATAGATTATTGGCTTTCCTTACTATAAAACATTTTGTTCAAGGTCTTATCTTCCTCACTCACCTGAAACGTCTCGTCCGCTATCTCAGAGAGATGGACATAGAGTTGGTTCTTATCCAGTAATTCTGCAAGAAGCTGCTTTTGTTTCTCAACATCGTTGATGGCGATAAAATGTGCTGCTGCATCTTCCGGTCTGTTGGGTTTGACATACCACTTGAGCACGGAATCTTTTGACATATCCGGCCATATCTCTAAGAGTTCTTCGGTGGATTGTGCGGACTGGATGCGATCCATAAAAACTGCGTTGTAAGGCATCAGTTCACAAGAAAGGAAATCCGTTTTAATGTTCTCGTCTTTTTCAATAACTTTCTCAAGGCGTTCCTTGCAGACGGCGATATGTTCCTCCAACTGCTCCACAAGGATAAATTGACGATTGCCGCCATCTTGTTTATTGAGTTCTAAGACAGCGTGTCCTGTTGTGCCTGAACCAGCAAAGAAATCAAGGATAACATCATCTGCTCCCGTTGTCAATTTTAAGATGTCTAAGACTGTGTATAAAGATTTAGGATAACTAAACGGGTTTTGTCCATCAAACAATTTTTTAAGAAGGCCGGTACCATGATGGTTCGCATCATATCGAGGGGCAGTCCACATTGTTTTAGCTTTGTTTTTTTCTCTAACTATCTTTCTATAAATTTCATATTTATTTTGAGTTTTCCGGACCTCAATTTTCCCTTCCTTCAATTCCGCTAAAAAAGATTCCTTAACGAGTTTCCAAGTCCTCATACCATTTCTATTCTCAGGCAATAGTTGAATAAAATCATCGCCTTTATTATCCAAAGTGATTTCTTCTGTCACAGGATTATAAAAAATTGGATAGTAGAGGTTTGGTCGAGTCTCCGGAGTTGCATCTTCCCTTCCCCGAATGAAGGATTCTTCTTCTTCTACATCATCTGTTTCAAATCTAAAATTTTCTGTTACTCTCTCAGTGTCTTTGGCATAAAATAACGCGTATTCATGAACCGTAGAGAAAAAACTGCTTTGTGTTGTCCCACGTGGGTGGTGTCTAATACAAACTACACCTATCTTATTTTCTCTCTCAAAAACTTCGTCTAAGAGTACACCTAAGTAAAACATCTCTGCATCGTTAATTGCTACCACTATCATTCCATCTGCCTTCAACAATTCCCTTGCGACTTCTAACCTATTTTTCATAAAAGTTAACCACGTTGAGTGGTTAAAAGTGTTATTGTAGGTGAAAGTTTCTGCTGATCCACCCGTATTATAGGGTGGATCAATATAAATGAGTTTGACCTGTCCACGGAACTGTTCTTTGAGGGAATGGAGTGCGATGAGATTATTGCCTTTGATAATAAGGTTCTCACGAAGGAGGCCATTCTCATCCCGCTTGAATTCATCAATTGATTGATGGCAAATTACCCCCCCCGCCACTTATTTTATGTTGAGTTGTTTTGCCATAATGCCTCCAACCCATCAGCACTTTCGGCGAAAACATCCGGTTGATTTCGTCCGGAGCCAGGAGCTCATTGAAAAATATCTCTTTCCGTTTTTCCGATTCTTTTGTCTGCCCACCCTCCAAAACACAATCCTTGTAGGGCCAGACGAGTGAAACTTCGCCGCGCTCAGGGAGAAATTTGCCATCAAGGTTCAAACCGATCTTGTTACGGAATTGGGTATAAGAGTCAGCGAAGAAGTTTTTATCGGTGATATAGTCCACGAAGGCGTTGTTATCGAAAATCCAGCGTCCCTCAATTTCTCTAAAGAATTTCGCTTCAACTTCTTTGTCGGTGATCAGGAGTTTGATAAGTTCAGGGTCGAGTTTCCAAGCGCGTTCTCTGATGGCTGCGCGGTGGAGTGTTCCGGTGTCATCTACGAAGTCGGGATTGGATTCGAGGAGTTTTATCAGTTTTTGGTCAAAGTTTTCTTTTGGCATAGGGACATGTCCTTTGTATATGAATGTGAGAGATGGGTTTGCTAATATAACGTTTGTTCATTCTTTTCCGCGATGCGTCTTTCGATTCGCTGAAGATCGGTCTTAATTTGATCTACGTGCCCTGCATTACGAGTCTGATATTCCAATGTCAATGCCTTTTGAAAATCCTCTTTTGCCCCTCAAGATCCCCGAGATGTTCCTTTGCCTTTCCTTGCATAAGAGAAGTATGGGCATCATTAGGGTCAATCTGGAGAATCGTGTTATAATCGGCGATAGCATCTTCATATTACCCCAATTCAAACCTTGTTTTTGCCCTTTGAATATAGCCCATGGGAAAATCGGGTGCTAACTTAATAACCTTTTCAAAGTATGTGAGTGCTTTTTGATATTCCTTCATATTTAACAGCATTTTCCCAGCTAATTCGTATACATGCGGAATGCCGTCACATATTTCAATCATCTTGTCAAGGTCATCAATAGCATCGCTATTTTGTCCTAGAGCCCGCTTCGTTATTGCTCGCCAATAGTAGGCTTCTGAATCTTGCGAATCTAATTCAATAACTTTGTCAAAATTTACGAGGGCTTCCTTATATTGAGTTTCCCTATATGCTTGCTCAGCGCGTTTAAAATAATCCGACGCACTAAGTGCCGTATACGGTATATCTTCACGATGTAAACGCGCAAAACCATCAAAATCAGGAAACAATACATCTTCACTAATACCCGATGCCCGTTCTAACTCCATTAGGATGGCTGCCTTGTGGCTTTCTTCAACGATGCAGGCATGATTCTCATCAAATTCGTAGTCTCCAAAAATGAAGACGGATTGCTGCGCAATAACACGGTTAATATGGTATCCAGGTTCCCAACGATACAATTGACGGTCGCGCCCGTAGGGTTGAAAGTGTGGAAGAAAATAATCAATCTTTTCTTTTAGTAAGTCCGGTGTAACTTTTTTAAATCTATGTGGATCGTTATGTAGGGCATAGACTTTACCATCTGGTGCGTTTTTGAAATTTTGCGACTTATTTTCCCATTTGATATCTTTCTGACAAGTAAAATAGAGGGAGACTTGTGCATTGTAGGTAAAGTCAATTAGACATGTTGCTGCCCCAAAATGCTGCAGTTGCGCAAGTATTTCCAAATCGCCAAGTTCACGACCATCTTTATCCCCATGTCCCCGAAGTCGGGCATCAATGATTAAGTCTTTGTTGATTTGGATGAATTTTTCAAAACTTCTAGTATCCTCTTTCAAACGGCGATAAGCAGAAGCTTGTATCTTGTATTCCGCATTTGGCACACCGCGAAATAGATAATTTCCGGATCCTAATTGATTTATCCATTCAATAAATTCACTCAGCGATGATACTTGAACGAGTTCGTTTTTATTCATTTTGTTCTATACTTCCGGATGGTTTGTAATTGTTACAACACGCTGCCAGTGCTTACTACCGTTCTATTCAACTTTGAAAGTCAGGCGTTCATAAAGAAATTGTTCAGTCATTGGACAGTTTCCAATTCCCGTTGATCGGCGAATGATGGCATCCCAAGTGTGCGACGGCTCTCCGCCAAATCTTCATATACAACCCTGGCGATTTCGGGGCCAATTTTCTGCAGTTCCTCTTCCAACCCGGCCTCTTGGATAGGAACAGTGGCAACGAATGCCCCTTTGTGTAAATCAATAGGAAAACCATTTTTTTGTTCAACCCCGTCTCGGGCGTACCGAACCCGTGCTCCGGAGAGCGGGCCATATTCCCCATCATAATAGAGTTCCACCCGCAGGAGCTCAATAGAATCAGGGCCTGGCACCCGACCAGCAAGATCGAGCGTCTTAATCCTAAGAGACATCTGATTAACGTTATCAACAATATGTTTCATGAGAGTATCTCCTCCTTATTTTTTAGAGTAAAGGGTCTGGATAAACATCAAAACTGTTTATGACACAAATTGCGGGGATAATTCCGTGTGCAAGAATTTCGGCATCTCGTAAGGCACGAACAAGGGTCTCTAATTCGATGGTTAGGTTCGGCGACCGTGGCGTGCCTTCGCTTGAAGATGGTTGCATCGCGTGTTGTGTCAGAAAATGCCCCATATTCCCGGGATCAACAACGCCTAACAAGAAATCGGGCAACCCATCATGCTGGTAGGGTGGTCCAGGACTCGTTGGAGCAGGTAACATCTGTGCAACTTCCTTGACTGGATCCAGTAGGTGTAACCCGGGCGGCAGGGATCCCTGAATTTCAATTTCATGAATGTGGGCAGGATCCTCTGGGGTAGGAACCCTTTCGCTGCTTACCATTGCGTAACGCCAAGCCACCGCGTAAGAGCGCGTAAGAGAAATAAAAGGACTGTTCACAGTACCTCTGGCAATATGAAGCATCTGTCGAGTTATGGTAGCGGGCATTCCGGGAGACCTGGCAATAAACCCTTGTACCATTGGATCGTTGAGATGCCAATACGTGTTAATACCCGCCCCACGATAAAATATCGCCATAAGTTCCTCTTTTATCCTATCTCCTTTTTCAACCGGAGATACGCATTAAGTTTACCTCTTGTTGGGCGCAAAAGTCAAGTAAAAAATCATCCGAGTATCAAGAGCCATGTAAGCATTTCACCGAGTCGAGAAACTAACGCCACGTGTAACCATCACATTCGTCATAAAACTTCTTACTTAACGCCTTATCTGTTTCACTCACCTGAAACGTCTCGTCCGCTATTTCGGATAAATTGACATAAAGTTGGTTCTTATCCAGTAATTCGGCAAGAAGCTGCTTTTGTTTCTCAACATCGTTGATGGCGATAAAATGTGTTTCTGCATCTTCCGGTCTGTCGGGTTTGACATACCACTTGAGCACAGAATCTTTTGACATATCCCGCCATACCTCTAAGAGTTCTTCGGTGGATTGCGCGGATTGGATGCGATCCATAAAAACTGCGTTGTAAGGCATCAGTTCACATGCAAGGAAATCCGTGTTGATATTATCGTCTTTCTCAATAACTTTTTCAAGACGTTCCTTGCAGACGGCAATATGTTCCTCCAACTGCTCCACGAGGATAAATTGGCGGTTGCCGCCATCTTGTTTATTGAGTTCTAAGACAGCGTGTCCTGTTGTGCCCGAACCAGCGAAGAAGTCAAGGACGATGTCCCCAGGATCC
>RKRO01000135.1 GCA_007571355.1 Candidatus Poribacteria bacterium
ATGGCACAATACCGGTATCTCTTCCGTGGCAAATTGATGAACGCTTGAAAGCATCCCCTCACTATGCCAACCAATCGACACTTTTCTAATCTGTGTTCCCCTGACTCAAGCATCGCCAATGCTCTCAGATATTCAAAAACAGCCGCGGTGTTGTTCCGATACCACAGCGCATCGCGTCCATCGTGCCGCAAAAATGGTGTCCCGTAAAAAATGAGTGCGATTTTTGGTAACCTATGCTAAACTCTAAGGTATGAATGGCCCAATTCAACTTCAATTTTACACGAAACCGGATTGTCCGCTTTGTGATGAGGCAAAGGAAGTGCTGCAAAGTATAAGAACGAGGGCACCGTTTATTGTCATAGAAGAGATTGACATCACGGAAAACATCGGATTGTTCACAAAATATAAGCATCTGATTCCTGTGGTTGAGTTGGATGGGCAGCAGCTCTTTGTGCATCGGATTGTTCCGAGAAAGCTGATGTGGCACTTGCAATGGTACAGGTTTCGGAGGCTTTGGGCGAGGTTTGCGGGCGAAAACTTGCTATAGAAAAGAACGAGGAGACAAATATGGCTTTTCCATCTCATGGCATAACGCATCGATCCACGGTAACAGGAACACGCGGAATGGTGACAAGCGCGCATCCACTTGCAAGCCTTGCTGGCGCGCGTATGTTGCTGGCTGGGGGGAACGCATTTGATGCAGCGGTTGCAGTCGCTTCGACGCTTAACGTCGTCGAGCCCTATATGTCCGGTATTGCTGGCAACGGGTATATGCTAATTTATAGTGCAAAGGAAAAAAGACACCGTGTGATAGATTACCTGGGTACTGCACCTTACGCAGCAACGCTGGATGTCTATCCAACACTCGAAAGCCAACAGATTGGGATTCGCGCGGGGATGGTACCGGGCGGATGCGGTGGGTGGCTGGCACTCTTAGACCGCTACGGAAGTATGGATCGCGCAGACATCTTTGCTCCGGCGATTGAATCTGCAGAAAACGGGTACGCTGTCACCGTCAAGAATGCGGAATTCATGGCAGGTGCGTCCCACTATTTTTCGGAAAGGGCCGCAGAGGTTATCGCCTCGCGGGGGCGAACACCACATCCCGGCGAGCTTTTGGTACAAAAGGATTTGGCAAATACATTCCGCACGGTTGTCGAAGGCGGTGCAGAGGCGTTCTATCGCGGTGAAATTGCCAAAGAGATTGTCCGTTTTTCCGAAGAAACTGATGGACTGATTACGGAAAAGGATTTAACCGACTTCGAGGTAAAGTGGCAGGATCCTATTTCTGTTACCTACAAAGATTACGAAGTCTACTGTCCGCCACCGCCGTGTTCAGGGTTTCAGTATTTGGAGATATTGAATATCTTGGAAAACGATGCACTGGGTGAACTTGGACACAATACGCCGGAATATTTGCATCTGCTGATTGAAGCGATTAAATTAGCGAGTGCGGATAGAGCCGAGTACGCACCGCGTCCGAACCCGCCGATCGAACGGTTGTTATCTAAGGACTATGCCCAGGCACAGCGCGAACGCATTGGTGAACACGCAGCAGTGAGCGGTGGTGAGCGGTGGTCAAAGGACAAACTCCCCGGTGAAATCATCACTCACGACTGGACGACTGAATGCACAACCCATTTCGATACCGCTGATGCAGCAGGCAATATCGTCGCTGTGACACAGAGTCTTGGGCAACCCTTCGGTTCAGGCGTAATCCTCGGTTCAACGGGGATGTTTCTCAACAATTTCATGAACTGGTTTGACAGAATCCCAGAGAGTCCGAACGCCGTTGGCCCGCATAAACGGATAGAGATGTGCATGTCGCCGTGCCAAGTTTGGAAAGGCGGAAACCCGTTCGCGGCAATCGGCACCCCCGGCAGTCACGGTATCCTTCAGACGACGTTACAGATGGTATTGAATCTAATAGAACACGGGATGAATGTTCAAGCAGCAATTGAGGCACCACGTATTCGATTGGTAAACCCGGGTAAACACGTCAGCATGGAAGGACGTATCTCTGTTGCTGTCCGTGCAGCATTAGAAGCACGCGGGCATGAGGTAGAGGTTTTACCGGACTGGACAGCAACTGTGGGCGGCGGTCACGGTATTGCTTTTGATCCCGAAGAAGGGAGTTTCATGGGCGGTGCTGACCCGCGGCGTGATGGATACGCTATAGGTGTTTAAACGTTAGGTGTCCCCGTTCTCAACACGTCCAAAACGTTATCGCGATCGGGGAAATTGGACTTGCCTTTCCATCTGGATGTACAAGATATGGACTTGATGGGCGTTCGATTTTCCCTCTTGTCCTGTCGTGCCAAGCCAATCTATCTTATAGCCAAGTAGAAATAGACAGCGGAGGAGATTTTTTTCATCCATCCTTTTTTTTAACCCTCATAGCAGCGAACTTGGGTTTATTTAATGACTTCTCAGGATAGTTCCTTTCCCGCCGACAATCCAACCCGCATTTTTATGGAGGTGGATGCCTTGTAAGTTATATTGCACCGGGGTCGGATAACGGCTCCACATATTACCCCCATCTGTTGTATGGAGGATTAAGCCTTTTTCACCCACTGCCCACCCACGTTTCTCGTCTCGGAAAGCGATGGCTCGCAAAGTTTGGTCCACAGTGGATTTCTGTTGAAGCCATGTCCGTCCGCCGTCATTCGTATGCAGGATCAGTCCATCCGATCCGACAATCCATCCGTGTGTTAGGTTCACGAAATAGACAGCAAACAAGAATTCGTCAGTCGTATTACTTTTCTGCCGAATCCACCGTTTTCCACCGTCTTGGGTGTGAAGTATCTCAGCGTCCTCGTTTTCGCCGCCGCCGCCAACAATCCAACCGTGGTCAGAATCCACAAAATGGACACCCCATAGATGCATCTTGGAAAGACCGCTCTGATTTTCCCAACGGTTCCCGCCATCTGTTGTGTGGAGAACAGTCCCTGACCCACCGACTGCCCACCCTTCAGATGCAGTGATGAAATGCATGTCCAAGATCCCCGGCGGTCTTGTCCCGCCACCACGGACTTGGTATTGTATGCGCCAAGAAGCCCCGCCACTACCGGTATAATGCACTTTCCCGATGCTCGTAAGCCAACCGTTATTCGGGGTCGCGAAGTTAACCGCTGTGAATGTGTCTTTCGATACAGATGTCGCATTCCAAGTCATTCCACCATTCGCAGTGGATAGTATTGTTCCAGCGGTTCCGACTGCCCATCCGTGCTTTGTGTCCGCAAAATGTACGCCGTACAGGTGCTCGCTTGTACCGCTTTCAATCTGTCGCCACTCAAATTGCACTGAATCTTGGGAGCAACTGAAGCAGACAAGACTTCCGCATAGGATAAAGAGCGCGAGGTAGATTTTCTTCTCCATTTTAAGCCTTTCTAAATAAATTTTTATTGCATCCATTTCTGAATCGTGATAAACTACATTATAGAAAATTTGGAGCAAGTTGTCAAGTTTTTATCCAAAAAGTTTCTTTTCTAAGTGGAAACCCCGATTCCCAATATAAACGCTCCGAATCGCGACCGCTTCCGAATAGGAGAAAGACCATGGGGATCCTAAACGGCTTTGAATTCAAACAAAGAAGGCTCATGTAAAGACTGCGTGCTAGTGAACATCTCAACTCCTTGTGGTGACTGCCTTCGGACGAAACGATCGCACTTACTTTTCACATGAGCGAAGTGTTCATTTATTTGGGAATGTTCATTATGTACATCATAGGAATTGATGGAGGCGGGACAAGAACTGTCGGTATCCTGACGACAGAAACAGGGGAACGCCTTGCACAAGTTGAATCGAGGGCATCAAATTACCACGTCGTTGGTGAGGTAGAGACGCAGGCTGTACTGGAAAAAGTCATCGGTGAACTCCGTGAAAAAGTAGGAATTCTGTCAACCGATTCTATCCGTTTCTGTCTCGGAATGGCAGGCTTAGGACGGGCCGAGGATAAAAAAATAATTGGCAAGATTTGTGGTGAACTCGGCATCAGTGAAAATCGCATCCTGACGCACGACGCACACATCGCACTCGTCGGCGGCACTGAGAAACAGCAGGGCGTGATTGTTATTTCAGGGACAGGTGCTATCGCCTACGGTATCAACGCTGACGGCAAAGAAGCACGCGCAAGTGGATGGGGGCATCTACTCGGTGATGAAGGCAGTGGTTACGACATCGCCATGAAAGGACTCCGGGCTGTTGCGCGTGCCGCTGATGGCAGAGACAGACCCACTGAATTGACAAACCGAATTTTGAATGAACTCGAACTGAACGCGCCAGCCGACCTCATCCGCTGGACACACACTGCCAGTCGGGATACGATCGCGCAACTCTCTGAAATCGTCTTTGATGCTGCCCGAACAATGGATGGGACAGCAGAACAGATTGTTAATGCGGCTGCTGAGGAACTCGTCTGTGCTGCAAATAGTGTCGTTAAACAGTTGGAATTCGTAGGGGCATTTGATATTGTGCTCAGTGGTGGTAATCTTATCCATCAGACAATATTTGCTGAAAAACTCCGCAGACAACTCGCGAAGATTGCACCGGAGGCATCAGTGGTACTGCCAAAGCATGAACCCGCGTACGGTGGGGTTTTGTTAGCGCGAGATAGTTTTTAAAGGACGCTGTATGCAGGCAGTAAATTAAAAAAAATCAACAACATTAGCCTGTAATGAAGCAGATCGCTTATGGGCGCGTACGCCGTAAAATGGGGGGCGGATATACGGAAAGGCACGTCGATATTCAAACTTGCCTCACCGAACCGCAAGGTATAATAAAAAAAACGGAACAGCGAAACCTGAATTCCACTGACATTGATCTGAAATCGACATCAGAGATCGTTCGGGTCTTTCACGAAGAAGATAAAAAAGCCATCGCAGCGGTAGAGGCAGAGTCCGAAGCAATTGCACACGCAATTGATCTGTGCGTCACTGCGTTTCAATCGGGGGGCAGGTTGTTTTATGTCGGGGCAGGCACAAGCGGTAGGCTCGGTGTATTAGATGCCTCTGAATGCCCGCCAACCTTTAGCACGCCGCCTGAAATGGTGCAGGGGATTATCGCCGGTGGCGATGTCGCTTTGCGCCGTTCGGTGGAGGGCGAGGAGGACAAACATGAACGCGGTGCACACGCTATCCGAGAACGGCAACTGACACCGCAAGATGTGCTTGTCGGAATCGCAAGTAGTGGACGGACCCCGTATGTCATCGGGGCTTTAAAGGAAGCACACGCCATCGGCGCAACAACGATATTTCTCTGCTGTGTTCCGCCGCCTGAAAAATTAAAAGGATGGGTAACGCATTTCATCACACCGATTGTCGGACCGGAAATTATCACTGGTTCAACCCGCTTAAAAGCAGGAACTGCCACAAAACTGGTGCTGAACATGCTCACGACCGTCTCTATGATAAAACTCGGCAAGGTCTATAACAATTTGATGGTAGATGTGAACGCCTCTAACACGAAACTGGTCGCGCGGAGCACTCGGATTGTTCAAACCGTCACTGGCGTAGACGCTGCGACAGCTGAAGCAGCCTTGGCACGGGCAGATGGACGCGCAAAACTCGCGATTGTCATGCTTGCAAAAGGATTGAATCCGACAGACGCAAATGCACTATTGGAAAAGCATTCCGGATTTATGAGACACATTCTTGAATAAAAGTTAAGCTATCCTTGTAGACGCGTTTTTCAAACGCGCAACCTAAAGGAGCGGTCAATGACTACGAAAGTTGGGCTTGCCAAAACCGGCAGGCGACGTTCTAACGTTTTTCAGGCGTTGGACAATATACGTGACGACCTCACCCCGAAAGTCCGTGAACAGGTACTGTTGAAACCGAATTTTCTCTCCAGCACAAATCAACTCGCTTCGTCACATGTGGATGCGATGCGAGGCGCGTTGGATTTTCTGTTAGGCACACCACAACCTCCAAAAGAGGTCATCATCGCCGAAGGCGCGAATGAGAAATTTTCTGGTGAAGCGTTCCAAATTTTCGGTTACGAGGCACTCCAAGCCGAATACGATGTCCCGATCCGGCTCATCGATTTGCATCAAGAAACCGAATGGATTGAGACGAAAGTTTTTCTCTCCGGACGTGACGAGGAAACCGTTCGCATGCCGAAGACCGTTCTCGATTGCCCCTGCACTATCTCGGTGGCGATCGCAAAAACGCATGATGCTGGTGTCGTGACCCTTGGTATGAAGAATATGATTATGGGCACCCTGCATAAAGAGGACCGGATTAAAATGCACGGCTATCATAGCCACGCAGACCGAGTGCTACCCCGCGAGGCGCAGACCCTCAACATCAACCTACTCCGGCTCTCACGCCACCTCAAACCCGATATCACTATCGTTGATGGTACCGTTGGGCTGCAAGGCAATGGACCGGGGGGCACCGATTCTGTTCCACTCGGCATCGCTGTTGTCAGTGGCGATGTATTTGCGGCAGATGCTGTCACGACAAAAGCGATGGGATTTGAACCGTTGGAGATTGGACTCTATCACTACGCAAACGAAATGGGTTACGGCACTGCAGATCTAAATAAGATTGACATCGTCGGCCCCGCCGTTGAGACGGTCGCAATATCGTTTAAGCCCCATGAAACGGCTGAACTGCAGTTCCAATGGCAAGAAGCGAACCCGACGGATTATCTCGCTGCTGATTAACAAAAGGAGAATTATGAAACGTTTTTATCATGCATTGATTCTGTTTTCACTTATTCTCACGCCCCCAACGTGGGCATGGTGGGGTGGCGGACACGATATCCTAACACAAGCAGCCGTTAAAGCACTCCCTGAAGAGATGCCTGAATTTTTCCGTAACGCCGATAAAATGGTCGCCCACTGCTCTTACGACCCAGATTTATCTAAGGATCGAGGCACCCCACACGCACGGCAGGCTGAATACGGAGAACACTACATCGATATAGAACTGTTGGGAGAACACCCGATTCCAGAGGGACGCGAGGCACACATTAAATTATGTGCAGAGTTAGGGCTTGCACCGCGAACCGTCGGGACACTGCCATACGCTCTCGCGGAGTGGACAGAACGCCTCGCTGTTGCTTTCGCAGAGCATCGCAAATGGCCCGATAATCCGATGATTCAGAGCAAATGCTTCCTCTATGCAGGTTTCCTCGCTCACTACGCTCAGGATATGTGTCAACCCTTACACTTAACCATTAATTTTGATGGGATTAAGCAACCGGATGGGACACGCCTGCATGCCGGTATCCATGAGAAAGTTGATTCAGCAATTGAGATGCTGAAATTAAACTCAACAGAGCTCGCGAAAACACAAAAGATTGAAGCTGTCGGCGATTTGATGCCAGCGATAATAACGCAAGTCAAAGCCGGATTCAGTCTGGTTGATGGCGTTTATGCCCTCGCCGAAGACTGGGAAAATTTGAAAAACCCGACACCTGCCCTGGTTAATTTTACAAATGACCGAGCGCGGGAATCAGTGCGCTGGACAGCCTCGCTCTATTTAACTGCGTGGAACCTGTCTGAAAGTATCAGTCTACCTGGCTGGCTTGACCGCGCAAAAAACGATGCAGACGCATCACACTCACACTAAAAGGAGAAATAACTTGTTACAACAGTGGAAACCTGACCCGACTTTTTACCCATCACCCAAAATGGCGATTGAGGCACCTGTTGAAGAGATCGCTTATGTCGCTGCACCGAGAGATGACGACAAACCCGATGCCATGTGTGTGGTTGATCTCAATAAAGCGTCGGATACCTATGGACAGATTGTTCATAAATTGGAACTCGGCGTTCGTGACGAAATCCACCACTTCGGTTGGAACGCTTGTAGTGCAGCACTCTGCCCCTATGCACCACACCCCTATATAGAAAGACGTTACCTCGTTGTGCCAGCCCTGCGGGGTTCCAGTATCTATATTCTCGACGTGAAGGAGGATCCCAAGGCACCGAAACTCATTAAAACTTTGGATGCCAATGAAGTTGAGTCGCGTTCGGGGTATACCCGTCCGCATACCGTCCATTGCGGTCCTGAAGGCATCTATATCAGCGCATTGGCTTCAGCAGGTTCAGAAGAGGGCCCCGGCGGCATTTTCCTCATGGATCATTACAATTTCAATATTCTGGGGCAATGGGAAGTGGAACGCGGTTCTCAATCGCTCTCTTATGACTTCTGGTGGCACTTGGGCTATGACATCGCTGTTACCAGTGAATGGGGCTACCCCGGCATGATTGAAAACGGTGTGAGCCTTGAAGATTTAGGGGCTCGCAAATTCGGACAGAACATCCATATCTGGGATATCCGGCACCGGAAGAATATCCAAACGTTGAATTTGGGCGAAGATTACCAGATGATTTTGGAATTGCGTCCCGCCCATGACCCGACAAAGGCGTACGGATTCGTCAATGCCGTGTTGAATATGAATGACCTTTCCAGTTCTATCTGGACCTGGTATAAAGATGGAGACGGTTGGGGCATTCAAAAGATTATCGACATTCCAGCACAGGCACCTGAAAATCCGGATGATTTACCCCCCGCTTTGAAGGACATCGGCATGATTCCTCCGCTTGTCACCGACCATATCCTCTCATTAGACGATCGGTTCCTATACGTCTCTTGTTGGGGCACCGGAGAAATGTTGCAATACGACGTATCCGATCCCTTTAATCCGAAGCATACAGGAACTCTCAAAATAGGTGGAATTACAAAATCGCACCCGCACCCGGCTGCTGGACCTGTCAGTGGCGGTCCCCAGATGGTTGAATTGAGTCGGGATGGCAAACGCCTCTATTTCACCAATTCTCTCTACGTTGCCTGGGATAATCAGTTCTATCCGGATGGGGCAAATGGATGGATGGTGAAGGCAGATGTGAACCCCGATGGCGGTGTCGAATTCGATCCTGACTTCTTCGTGGATTTCGGTGAGAGTCGCGCCCATCAAATTCGGTTGCAAGGTGGCGATAGTTCTTCCGATACTTTCTGTTACTCGTAAGAATTTCGTAGTAGGGGTTGGATTACCCAACCCCTACGACAAAAAACATTTAACGTTTCTATATCCAGAAAGGCATTTTATGGATACTGGCTCATGGTTAAGTTACACGCTCATGGGCGTATATCACGGCGTTAATCCGGGGATGGGTTGGCTTTTTGCAGTCGCTTTAGGCATGCAGGAAAAACGGAGGGGTGCTGTTATCGGCGCGCTTTTTCCAATGGCACTTGGACACGCAATATCCATCGCTGTTGTGGTGTTCATCGTCGCTTTGGCACAACGGCAACTGCCAGAAGATGTGCTTCGTATTGCCTGTGCGGCTGTCCTATTCGGGTTTGGCGTGTATAAGTTTTTCAGCGCACGGCACCCGAGATGGGTTGGCATGCGTGTTAACTTTAAAGATTTAACGATCTGGTCCTTCTTGATGGCTTCCGCCCACGGTGCCGGTTTAATGCTGGTACCATTTGTGTTGCGAATGCCGCCTGCTGAGGCTTCCGCACATACACACCACGCAACCGCTAGCATGACAGATAACACAGTGATGTTACTGTCTGCCGTTGGAGTACACACCCTCAGTTTTTTCCTCGTGATGGGGATTGTGGCGGTTATCGTCTACGAAGTGGTAGGGCTTGCGTTGCTCCGTAAGGCGTGGTTTAATATGGACTTGTTGTGGTCTATCGCTTTGATGATTGCCGGTATTGTCACCTTCTTCTGGAAGCATTAAGAAAAATTGTGTGTGTACCAATGGAAAACGGAATGATGCTAATTTCCGAACCATTTCTTTTGACAACACACTGCTTTTTGGACTCTAATTGAAGGAATAAGTACCTTTTTTTACCAACTTCGCACTTTTTTGGAAAAGTTGACATCTTTTCCAACTTTGAGGTATAATATCTACAAAATTTAGATTGGGCTACAAAGGTCTTATCGTAAAGCCTATCAGGATTGAAGCACATCACATAGAAGCGATTCCCCCTGATAAGGAGGGGAGGGGTTGTCTTCGGACAAGTGGGCATTTATGTTCGGATGTTACGATAACATTGACTTGTAACTTGGAATTTGCCAGGGCTAACGGATTCAACACCCATGAAAAACCAGCAGTTGAACACTTCAATTCAAGGGCTTAACGCTTCAAGCGGTACCAGTTTATACGGCGGTGCTGTTGGTCGCACGGAATCCGCCTGGCCCACGGCCCCACTAACTTTACGTTCAAGGCGATTTACCCCCCCCCCATT
>RKRO01000451.1 GCA_007571355.1 Candidatus Poribacteria bacterium
GGTCTGTTGAAATCGATTTCTTGCAAGTAGAAAAGTTACAGTTATTTTTTTATTTCCCGTAGATGCTTATATAGTAAAATCTAAAAATAAATGCGCACTTTTCGGAAGACAACCCCCCTGCCCCCTTATCAGGGGGGTAACCGTGGCGTTTTGTTTAGATTTCAGTGTATAGGTAATTGTAAACTTTACTATAATATGAGCATGACAGTACTCTTAAAAAACATCGGAATCCTAAAGCATACAGAATTTTCGCTCGGTGATTTGACGATCATTTGCGGTGAAAATAAGAGGATTTTCGGCTAACTAATGATACTGGTTTGGGTTTTCCCGATTTTTAGGATGTCGCAGACATCTCCATCCACGCGAAATCTTCCAAATAAAACCACCGTCAAGTTCACCTTCTCCACGCTCTTTGAAACGATAAGAGACTTTCGCTGAAAACGCCCGAACTAATACTGCATCTGGCGATTGTTGCGTTCAATATAGTAGATTTTGAAAATATGTATACACTTTTTCTGCTGGGCGAGGCGACCTCGCCCCTACGAGCCCGCTTTTGTGAAAGCGGGTGTGTATAGGGAATTATAGATTTTAATATACCATGTGTCAGTCAATTACACGGAGCAGGCGATGTGAAAGATATGCGGATGGAGTTGGTATTAGATTCGGCATGGCATGTATTATGTTATATTGCTAACTGCTCCCACACCTTCTCTGGCACCGGTGTCGTCGCAGCGGCGAAGTTCTGATCTACCTCTAACGCATTCTTAGCACCTGTCAAACTCATTGTAATCTTCGGTTGACGGAAACAAAATTGAATCGCGAGGTTCAGTAGATTCAGATTGTTTTCGGTTGCCCACTGATAGAGTCGATGTGCTTTTTGGGCATCAGATGTCCCTAAATGCACACTGCTGGTTGATACATCTGGCTCTATGCCAGAGAGCAGGCCCATCGCAATCGGACTGCCGTTAATAACACCGATATCGTTTTCGGCGGCAAAGGGTAACAACCACTCGTTTGCGGTTTGACTCAGGAGTGTGTAATCCAAGTACGTTAGAATTACATCGACGACACCGGTTTCGATGGCAATTTTGTGGAATTCGTGTTGTCGAACCCCGAGCCCGATAAACTTAATCAATCCTTCCTCGCGCATTCGTTGAAGTTCATCCAATGCACCGCCTTTTGCCACGACAGGGTCCATACTGTCTGGGTCATGTACTAAACAGACATCGAGATAGTCGGTATTTAGCAGCCGCAGGCTATTTTCGACGCTTCGGCGAGTGCCTGCAGCACTATAATCACCGCGCCATTCAGGATGTGTCCCGGTTTTTGTGGCGAGATAAATCTTTTCCCGCCAACCGCTATCAGCGAATGCGAGTCCTACCCGCCTTTCGCTTTCACCGTAGAGCGGCGCGGTGTCCAGATAATTGATGCCGAGATCAATCGCTCGGTGTACCGCCTCGATGGCTTCGTCATCGGTGACATCGCCTCTACCCAGTCCTGCGCCCCCCATACCGAGGCATGTGACCTCTAATTCTGTACGTCCTAACCGCCGCAGAGGTAACGGATAAGTGTGTGTTGACATGGTTTAGTTCCTTTTACGAAAATTAAGAAAACAAAAGCGTGTCGCTTGGAGCGTAGTGGAAGACGGATGTACCGCAAAGAACTTTCTTGTCAAACCTTTCTGACCGAATCGCAAGGAAAAATTAAAAAACTCGATGTAAGTGTCCACGGCGAGCATCGGGATGAATCACACTCACCCACTGCACTCCTTTAACAACGTCGTCCGGGATATGTCCATGCTCAACACCTTTCGGTGTGACGACCAGATCCCCAGGACCGACACGATACGATACGGTCTGTCTGTCCGCCGTTCGCAGCGTCACTGTCGTCGTGCCTTCGGTAAAATACCAATACTCATCGAAATCGTGGTAGTGAAGTTCAGTCGGATTGTCTTTGGAAACAGCGAAAGCCCCAATCGTCGTCATATCTGGGGTATCCAAGACTTTTCCGAGCGCGCCGTTGACGCGCTCTCCCTTACCGAGTCGGATAATACAAAGATTTGTATCCATCTCGTTTCTCCCTTTATTTTTCGGAACGCCTGTCAAAATCCAAATGCCTCTCACCAAACCGCAAAGAAAATTAAATAACGCCGATGTCTTTTAGATGTTGCAACGAATCTGCCACCCGCGCTTTGGCACTGGCTTCATCAAGGTTTTCGCCTTCGACACCCTCTAATTCCATGGTGAAGGGTCCGTAGAAACCAGCATCGTTCAGTATTTGGAAGACCGCTTTGAAATCAACCACGCCTACACCGAGGGTTGGGAAATTCCACGTCCGATAGCCGCCGTTTGTATCCTTAAGGTGCACCGCGCCGACGTGTGGAACAACTTTCTGAACTTCCGAAACGGCGGTCACATTATGGTTATAATAATAGACATTCCCAGTGTCGAAATTAACACAGATATTCGGGTGGTTAACGGCTTGCATCGTCTCAAGTGCAATGTCGCCATTGTGTATCAAATCCGGGTGTGTTTCCAGACATACCTTAATCCCGCCCGGCGCGGCGTTCTCTCCGATCGCGCGAAGCCGATCGTACACAGTTGTCCTGTCTGTATCACCGGCATGGACACTGACAAAGATGATCCCCACTCCCATTTTATCGGCAATCTCCAGTGTCGGTTGGAAATCTGATACAACCGTTTCGGATTGTATGTCGCATCTGCCGAGCAGACTGGTAGCAGTGAGGCCATGTGCTTTCAATTCTGATTGGACGGCATCAACAGCGTCAACCGAAGGCACGCCAATTTCTACGTTCGTTAGACCGATTTCCGCCAAGTGTGTATAGGCACCTTCACGGAACTGTCGATAACTCCCTAAATTGCAAGCAATAATATTTCTCATTTTTTTCTCCTGTTTTTGTGGATGTTACGGAATCTTCCGTAGTACAGTGTTACTTAATAGAATTTCAATTCCTAAGAGAAGTATAGTGG
>RKRO01000341.1 GCA_007571355.1 Candidatus Poribacteria bacterium
ATATAACCTGTCTTTCGGACACTGACCAATGGTGTGTGCAGCGAAAATGGAGTGTCTAAAAGGTAGAAGTTGCAAGGCGTGCGCGTTGCCGGTGATGCTTATGCGGCGAATGAAAGCACACACCCGCGATCTGACTGAAGATGGCGAGCGCGTGGAATAAGTGAGATTTCGACGTTTGTCTGCGTAATAAATCGAGTGCCTTGTTCGTTGCGTTTTCTCCGTGACAGCCGCTTCTCCTACTGATCTGTTTTCAGTAGCCGTTCCACCTGTGCTGCGACTGCCGGATCCGACTCTTTCAAACGGCGAATTCCCTCCTCAGGACCGTAGCGGTTCAAGGTTTCCATCGCTTTTGAAAACCTTTCGGGGTTAAATTGTTCTGATATTTTGGATTCCAGTTTTTCTGCTGTTGGGATTTGTGACATAAAATGATTTTCGATGTGCGTAGTCAATTCAGCATCTGTCATGTTGGCGAACTCCTCAAACTGCAGGAGCTGCTGCTTGAACTTCTCAAACTCGGCTTGTGCTGCGGCAGCGGGATCAAAGTCGTGTCCGGTCTCACTGTTTTCCCGGTGGGTATCAGTATAATCAGGGAAGTCAGCATCAGACATCGGTTCCCCATTCGGTGCCGTCTCCGAGAAGTGTTCCATTTCCTCTAGCGGGATTACCTTTGAAGAAATAACAATGCCATCCTTTGACGGGTCGTAAGGTTCAGGTTTTTCTGTCAGGATATTGTAATCCTTGTCCACATAGACAATCTCAATACCTTCGGGGTGAATGCCTTGATAGTGCAGAGCATCCCGTTGTTCGTCTGTGAGGTGCGTTCCCCAAGTCCTTGTTGCAGGTCCATTTCTACGAACATACGTCATCTTCCCTGTAACGGGTAAGTATTTATCGGGGTGGCTTGCTGGAAAGTAGATGGTGCCGGGGGTATTCGGGTTCGCCGCTCTAAAGTCCTTGTAGACCTGTCGTTCCCATCGTTTCCGTTCAATAAAGGCATCTTCATAAGCACCCTGTGAACTGACGCGGGGGACACCGTAGAGTCCGCTTTGCCATCTATTGGGGTTATCGCGAGCTTGAATGAGGTAGAAGCGTGATTTCATATAGTAGTCGTAATCTGTGGCGTTTTCAATCACGATCCCCTTATCAAGGATGCGCTGCAGCCACTCCTCGCGGGGGTAATGTTCGTCATATCCGAGCGTCTTCGGAAAGAGTTCTACATAACTTGCATCATAGGCAGCCATGAGTGCTTCTGTGGTTTGGGGGCCTTCATAAGGGGTTGGTTGTACAATTGTCGGTTTACCGCCGTTAGGTGCCAAGTCTTCCCAGGGTAACCGCTCGTTGAGAGATGATGGCGGTGGTAATTTTGCTGCCTTGAAGGGTTCTATCATCTCCACTAATTCGGGGCGGTATTTCGCTTTATACACGGCGATTTCTTCTGGTGTTTTGAGCCCCCCACCCTCTACAAGAATACCAACAACAATTTCTACCTTTCCATCAATCCAGTCATTCCAAGTTCGCACAGGGGTGTTTTTCTGAAAAGCATCCTGTTTCTCCTTTGAAGCCAACGGGTGCAATCGCAACCGTTCCGCTCTTGCCTGGGCTTCAGGGGTGAATGGGAGACTTTTCAGGAGTGCCGTGCGGGACTCGGAACGGACAAAAAGAAAGAGGGTGGTGCCCAGGACAAATAAGATTGCGGTAAAAATAAAGAGGTTTTTTCGGGTCATGGTTTTCTCCTGTCATTTTTGATGGCGGCGTTTGATACAAGAAACGCCGCCATTGGTCTGTCTCGTTTCGAAAAGTCACGAAACGCGGTTTGGGTTACTCGCCAAAAGTGGAATAGGATGCATCGGCTGAATCATAACTGTTGCTAGCAAAGGAAATATAGTAAACAGAGGCTGATTTGCTGGCTTCAACGCGCCCTGAAACATGAGCATTTGCAGATTCCGAAGGTTGTATTTGTGGAATAACCTTCGTTATTTTTGTGGAAGACTGTGTCGTATAGGTTATGCCCCCACTTGTCCACTGGGCACCTACATTTGCACGTTCATCGTAGATGCTAACATTTATAGTTAATGTGAGTGACGGATCGGATTTCGCCACACCATAAACATTCATAGACTCTTCCTTCACCATCAGAACCCAAGCTTGAAGGAAATCTCCGTCTCCGGTATCTGTTTCGGCCGGATATGTCCTACGTTCCCAGTGTGCGTGGACATATCCGTAAAATTCCGTGCACACAGAGTCTTCACAAAGGACATACTCTTCTACTGTGACTTCTTCCCGGGAAGCTTCTACGTACGCGTTCCCGGTATAATCTGCCACCCTTTGATCTAACGCGCCGCTGAAAGCCGTGTGGTTCTCAATGGACGGTCCCATAGAGGCGGAGGCGCAACAGGGAGCCGCAGACACGGAACCGCTCAGGGTCCAGCCACCACCATGGCTTTCATAGGAAGAATCGGAAAAGGAACTATATCCTTCATCCATATACGTCCACCCACAGTGCCCCTCTATGGGCAGCATCAAACTACAGATTGCAAGAATGAGGGTGGATAGACATGCGAAATATGATCGTTTCAATTTAGTTAAAAACACAGTTGTTCTCCTTGTATGTAAATTAAATTAATTGAAAAACTATGACAACAAGGGAAACATGCCTTAGAATAGCACGTTCCTATATTATTGTCAAACCAAAAAAGTCGCACCGCGGGAAGCCATACGTGTTGGAACGGCCTGCGATGCAACGGTGAAAGCCCGCGACGAGGTGCTTCGTATAAAACACAAGCAGCACGCGGGCATAAAGAGTCTAGACAGCCGTTAAAGTGGCTATGCAGACCTCGTATAGTAGAATACTTAACGTAAATTAAGTGGGGGGGGTAAACTGAGTGATGTTAACCGAAGAAACAAACGGGGTCAGCAGGTAGAAGGTTATCGCTACCAGATAGCACGAGCTCGGGTGGTGCACACTCGGCATCAGGATTT
>RKRO01000567.1 GCA_007571355.1 Candidatus Poribacteria bacterium
ATCGAACGCCACACCGTCGAGAAAACCGTTATTTGTCACGAAAGCCACAACGCCTTCCTCACCAATTCTATCAGATGCCCACCGAATCGCCTTGACATACGGATCGGAAAGTTTATTTCTGAGCGTCGCCTTGGAATCTTTGACATACGTCTCCGCAATCCGCTGGTCCATCGTCTTATATTTCCGGTTTTTGTTGTTATCGTTCTCGTTGACTTGTCCCGCGTTGTAAGGTGGATTGCCGATCACCACGAACATCGGTGTTTCTTTTTGCTTCTCAACGCGCGCGGTATTCGCAGGCGTGAATAGCGACATCTGTTGTTCTTCTGCCATCTCAAACGTGTCCACGAGACAGATACCTTCATAGGGTGCGTATCGGTGCGTTGCCGTGTAAAACTGCTGTTCAATATTGAGATTGGCGATGTAGTACGGCAGGAGCATCACTTCGTTGCACTGGAATTCCGGTGGGGCAGCGGTGTATTTGCGTTCCAGTGAAATCGGATCCAGTGCCTGCAGGATACGGACAATGAAGTTACCGGTCCCGACAAACGGGTCGATGATATGCACGCCGGTATCCGAAAGTGAACGATCAAACTCGGTCTGCAAGATGTGTTCGACGCTTTTCACCATAAAATCGACGATCGGTTGCGGGGTGTAGACGATGCCGTGTGTATCTGCGACTTTGACAGAGAACCCTTGAAAAAATTGCTCGTAGACAGTGTTGAGGAACCCCTGTTTCTGTGAGAAATCCGTAAGGGTCGCGGCGGTTTTTTCTATCGCAGCGTAGAACGGTTCTAAGGGACGCAGAAATTCGGAGCGATTCAATGTTCGCTCGGTGAGCACGTCAATAACGTTTTCAATTTCACGGGCGATAATATTTCGGCGTGTAAAGTCGGGATTATCAAAGACAGTGCGGAAGATGCGTTCTGTTAAGAGGTGCTGGATGAGCATCTCCTCCACGGCGGCAACGGAGAGGTTCGGATTAATAGAGTCTTGGCACTGTTGGTGAAAACGGGTGAACGCTTCCTGAAAATGTGGATTGTTTTGGCGTTCGGTTTCGATGCGTGCCGCCAATTGCTCACCGAGTGCCGGGACCCTCTCTTTGAATTCATCGACGGCGGTATACCACGCGGCGATATTTTCTTCTTCATAGGCGAAGAAGGTCTGCAAGAGGTGGACGAGGTTTCTCGGTTGCGTGATGTCTACGTCGAGTTGGAGGTGCTTGTGTTGATAGAGAAGGGCGTGGGTTGAGGATTGGATGATGATATTTTTCGAGGGGTAGCCTGCGGCGAATTTCTTTTTCGCTTCAACGTGTAGGTCGTCCTGTGTATCTTTTGCCTCCCAGTAGCCGTGTGGCAAGCCAAAGGCATCCACGATTTCGCCGTCGGGGCGGATGCGTCTATAACCCTCTTGTTCTCCCTTATCAGTGGGGAAAGAAAGAGTCTTTTCACAAAGGAGGGTGAGGTTGGAGCGGTGGCAGTAATGCTGGAGCAGATTTTGGAAGGCTGCGCGTACGGTACTTTCGTTTTTTTCGCCGAGTTGCGCATATCTGTCGAGTTCGGCATAGTAGTTTTTGATGGGTTTGTGTGTCGTTTTGATGTTGATAGTTGGCATGATGAGTTGTCAGTTTTCAGAAACGGTATCAGATGACACACGCATGATGATAATTAACACCAGTTTGAAAAAATATGAACGGTTTCCCCAGCAGCCGCACATTCGCCAAAAAAGCAAGAGATTCCCCAAAAATCGGCGATCTTTAGAGGGACAACCCCCCTTCATCCCCCCTTATCAGGGGGTAGGTGGACGCTCAGCGGAAAAGCGGCTGCTTTAAGTCTTTATCAAACTCACGTTGATAATTACCTAAATGTTAATTTTCTGATCGTCCGGTATCCTTGATTTTTCGGCGTAGAATTTGAAGATTTTTTGAACATTTCATGAACATACCACGGCAAATCGTGAACATGCACTATATGTTCATTTTTCCCCTCTGCGGAGATTTAGGCTCTAAACTCACGTAACCAGTGTGTTTGTTCTATATTTTCTTTTTTCATGATGCCGCTTTATCCGGAAATGTTCATGAGTGTTCACGAACTTGTTCACGTTCTTCCTTCACCAATTTAAGAGGCTGTTACGCCACTGATTATAGGGGTTTGTGGCGATCTATAATTTCGGATTTCGGAATTTCCATGAACAATTAGGCAATCTTTATTTGAGCGAATCCCGCTTCGAAGTGCGATAAACCTAATAGATACAAGGGATAATGGCACTTGATAAGGCTGCTTCTTTTTTATGTTGTTCATGAAATCCAATGTGTTCCAATTTTTTTATATTAACTTTAGGTTAATTTTGCAGGCAATGCTGTTGGTTTAGAGGCTCTTCAGAAAAGTCGTCATTACCCTATATATGGTAACATATTGAATCTGAAATATCAAATTTTTTATTTTATCAAATCTTCGGTGTCAACCCCTCGCCATTTAAGGCGGGGATGTAGTCACCGCGCCTATAATTGTTGTGTCCAAAAACTTGACAATTGTCTAAAAATGTCGTATAATATTACCCGCATCGTTGGTAGGGTGTTCTATCAACACGCATGTGTTGACCCTACCCATCACCCAATAGAACGGGGAACAATGTGAGGAATAGCATACGATGCAAACATTCAACTACAAACGCTTTCGGGCACCTCGTAACCGCAATTTAAAGCGTAAAACGTGGATCGCACACACGCTATGGAACTACTTTCTCGGCTGGCAACGCACACGCTATGCTTTGGGATTACCGTATCTGTCTTGCAATGAAATGTCTCGGCAGTTCACAAGACTGCGTAAATCGCACATAGAGATATTCGCACACTGGCGAGAATTGGACTCATGGGCAGCACGCAAGATACTCAAACGCCTTGATACTGCCTGCCAGCGATTTTTTAAAGGCATCGCAAAATGTCCACCAAAGTTTCGCTTATGGTGCAAGCCGTATTCATTCACAATGGGGCCATCGGGTTACGATATGGAGTATGGAACTATTTAAAGGAGAAAATATTAGATGCTGAGTGTTGAAGAAGCAAGGCAACGGATGCTAAATACCATTCCTGTTTTACCCTCGGAAAAGCGAAGGATTCTTGCGTGTACCGGTCATGTGCTTGCAGAGCCGTTGCATGCAGCGGAAAACATTCCGCCGTTTGATAATTCTGCGATGGATGGATTCGCCGTTCGCGCAGCGGATACAAAAGGTGCAACACAAGAAACCCCGTCTGTTCTTTCGGTCGTTGAAACCATCGCCGCTGGCTATGCCCCTACAAAACAGGTCACGACGGGGCAGGCATCGCGAATTATGACCGGCGCAATGATGCCTGATGGTGCCGATGCCGTCGTTATGCAAGAGGTTACGCAGCAAGCCGCAGATAAAGTCAAGATATTTGAAAGTGTTGAAGAAACTGAAAACGTCCGCTTCACCGGTGAGAGTGTCAAACAAGGTCAACGGGTGATAGAGAACGGAAAATACCTGCGTCCCCCAGAAATCTCGATGCTTGCCGCTCTGAACTGTGCAAATATTTCTGTCCACCGTAGACCCACTGTTGCTATCGTTTCCACAGGCGACGAACTCACACCGCTCGGTGAACCGCTCGAACCAGGGAAAATTCGGGATAGCAACCGTTATGGGCTTTATGCGCAAGTTGAAGAAGCCGGCGGTATCCCCATTGATATGGGCATTGCCCCTGATGATGAAGCAGAGACAGAACGAATCTTTCGTACCGCACTCGCGAAAGCAGACGCGCTCGTCACAAGCGGCGGCGTTTCTGTCGGTGAACATGATGTCGTAAAGACCGTCTTGGCGAAATTAGGTGAGATTAACTTCTGGCGCGTCGCAATGAAACCCGGAAAACCGCAGGCTTACGGGATCGCCGATGGGAAACCTATTTTCGGATTGCCGGGTAACCCGGTCTCTTCACTCGTTGTCTTTGAACTCTTTGTCCGACCCGCACTCCTTAAAATGGCAGGACACACGGAACTATTCCGTCCGACCTTCAAAGCAACCTTAGCAGAAGCCATCACGAATAGAGATGGACGCGTTAATTACATGCGCGCAATTCTCAAGGTATCTGCTGGAGAAATCACTGCACAAACAACGGGACCACAGGGGTCAGGTATTCTGCATTCCCTGGTGTTGGCAAACGGCTTAATTACGATTCCAACCTCCACGACGCTACAAGCCGGCGCAGAAGTGGATGCCCAATTCCTGTTCTAAGCCCCATGCTAAGGCACCTGCTATGATTGTAGATACGCACGTTCATGCCTGGGAAATAGATCTCCAAAATATGCTGTCGGTCCTTCCGATGTACTACCCTGATGGGAAAATATGGCTCAGCCAACAGAACAGACCGATGCCATGCGAACAATCGAAATGTCGTGGGGAGAACTGGCTTACCACGATTCAGGGCATTTGCTACCGCCCCTAATTTTTTTACACGGTACTGGCTGTGATGCATCTGATTGGATCCCGGTAATCGCCGGGTTACCGCATCACCAGCGTTTCATCGCGCTCGATTTTCGTGGACATGGACAAAGCTCAGTACCAACACAACCGTTCGAGTTAACAGACCTCGCTGATGATGTTTTGAACCTCACAGCCAATTTGCGACTTCAAGAATTGGGGATTGTTGGACATAGCCTTGGGGGTATGGTAGCGATGGCGGCTGCGCAGCACTCATCCCGTGTTACTAAACTTGTACTGCTGGAGGGGTGGACGAGCCTTGCGGCTGCTGGAAGTTCTTTTAACCCTGGACGGTTTTACGGTGCGTTGTCGCAGGAGGCTATTGATCAGATTCAGCGAAAGGCTCACGCAACACGCAATTGTTTCCAAACCGAAATCTGGAACCATTTCTGGGAGTCTGTTGTGGAGTTCGATGCTTATACCTACCTACAACAAGCAGACATCCCGATCTGGGAAGTCTTTGGCGGTATGGGGCGGAATGATTTAACGCAAAAGAAGTTGCGCATCCCGCCGAACCCGAACATTCAGTGGGTATGGCTACCTCATGCTGGACATTATCTGCCACACGAATGTCCAGCTGAAGTTGCCAAGGTTATAAACAACCTAAATTGGGCAGGACTTACGCAATTTCGACAATAACAAGGTCCCTGGGCGGGCGAACCGATAAAAAATCCACACGGTTTCCGGACACACCGTGATAGGTTATGCTACAAGCGAGCAGCCTGCGTAAGTCCTATTTGGTTAAAGCGTTGTAGGGATGCTGCAGCTTGAACAGCACCTATCCTTCTGGGGATTCAACAGGAATTTCGACCGGCAGATCCAGCCGGTCACCCCACTCTTTCCAAGAACCTATGTAATTGCTCACTTTGGGATATCCCAACAGCCGCAACGCCAGATAGGCTTGGGAAGAGCGGTATCCGCCCTGTCAGTAACACATGACCTGCTTTTCGGGGGTAATGCCGACAGTTTCGTACATCGCTCGGAGTTCATCGGCGGGTTTAAAAGCCCCCGTTTCGTCAAGGTTATTGAGCCACTCGATGTGAATAGCACCCGGAATAGCACCCGCGCGTTCTGCACGAGCCACCCTACCGTAGTGTTCGGCATCTGTCCGCGTATCCAGAGGCACAAAATCGTCTCGGTTTAAGAGGACACGGATGACATCAGCATCCATGTGCGTGTCGTGTCGAGGGTTTATTGGAAAGGGGGGTACCTCCGGGGGTTTTGCCCCCGCGGTGCTGACCGGGCCATCAGCGGCTAACCACGCCTTGAAACCGCCATCCAACAGCCGGGTTTCAGCGTGTCCTAAATACTCACAGAACCAAAATCCGCGCGATGCCCTCGTCCCCGATATATCTTCATACCATACAATCGGTTTCGCGGGGTCAAGTCCGCGTTGCTGAAACAGATACGCTATCATCCATATAAAGGTATCATAAGTCTCTTTGCGGGTATCAATGAGGCTTAGACCGAACAGGTCCAAATGCAGCGCGCCAGGAATATGTCCCCGAATATATTCATAAGTCGGGCGCGTATCGACAATGCAAAATGTTTCATCCTCGAGCGCGCCTTTCAACGCTTCCGCAGAGATTACCAATTGTGGATTTTCATAGCCTTTGTAGGCTTCCATTGTCAACTCCTTACTCAATTTGTTTAGAATACTCGTACGCTATACGACTCTCGGTTTCGTTTTAACAACCTTTATCAATTTCCATCTGCCAGTATGATACCATAGCCACATCACGACCCCTTGGACAACATTTGAGAGTGCGATCCCTATCCAAACGCCGTTCAGTCCGATCAGGTGCGAAAGGATAATCACAAGTCCTAAACCGACGACGAGTTGTGAACCGAGCGTAATCACCATCGGTGAGAACGTATCTCCAGCACCGTTGAGTGCTTTTCCTAAGACCAGTGAGAAGCCGATAAACCCGAATGTCGGTGCCAGAAACCGTAGATAGACAGTCCCAATTTCAACCACGTTTGTCTCTGCGGTAAAAATCCGAAGGAACGTCTCCGGGAAGACGAGGAATATTGCGCCGATGACCGCCATAATTGCGGCACCTAAAATGTTGGCGATGCGTGCCGATCTTTCCGCGCGGTCCACCTGATTCGCACCTAAATTTTGCCCTACTAACGGCGCGACGGAGTTCGCAATGCCGAAGCCAGGATTCATCACCAAAATCCGGAGTCGCATACAAAGTGTATATGCAGCAACAACCGTCTTGCCGTACGGACCTATGACCCAAAGGAAACCGAGCCTTGAGAAATGCCGCCAGAACCCTTGCATAGAACTGTAAACGCCGAGCCTTAGAATAGCAAGCATCTCTGTGAAGTCTACCCGAAACCAAACGCTTTTTAACGACACAGGGGCCCTCCCCGTCCAACACAAATAGAGCAAGATGATTACACCGACACCCCGCCCGACTAACGTCGCATACGCCGAACCTGCCACACCGAGTCTCGGGAACCCCCATAATCCAAAAATTAACAACGGATCAAGAACAATATTGATTACGGTTGAAAAAATCAGTACGAACATCGGGGTGAACGCGTCCCCACCGGCGCGGAAAATGGAACCGAGAGTCATTGACAAAAACATTGTACTGATACCGATAAGGACGATGTGCATGTAGGTTGTACCGAGACTCAGCACTTCAGGATCATCCATTCTTACGGCAAGCAATCCCGGTTTCGCTAAAGAGTAGCCGACAAGCGTGACGCAGATGGAAAAGAACACGGCTAATAGAATGGATTGTATCACGATGTGTTCGGCTTGGGCACGGTCCCGCGCACCTAAATATTGCGCGACCATGATTCCTGTCCCCGTAGAAATACCAAGCGAAAAAACACCGATGAGTCGGAGCAAATTTCCGCTCACACCGACAGCAGCGATCGCACCCGCACCGAGCCTGCCGACGAAAATCATATCAATGAAATTGAAGGCATCTTGAAGAATGTAGCTGAGTATTATCGGGCCCGCGAGCCGCAGAAGATGCTTCAGTAGACTCCCCTGCGTCAAATCGCCCCGTGCTTTTCTCATATTTTCCTCTTGCGGCTCCTGTGGCGTGGTGTTCAGTTCTCCTTAGCATAGATAAGCAACCAAAGGTTCACGCGTAGATATATATCACTCGGATTCATAATAGCAAAATTCCATTTGACAGTCAAATGAAAACCGAATTCGCCGCTGTTCAGTACCTTATTGTAAATCTTGGAATGGCACGTTTATAGCATTTTTCTTTGACAGCATTACTAAAACCTGTTATAATTACTATAGTTTGGACATTTCTTGTTGCGTGAACGTTGTATTTTCAAAGAGCTCTCTATTTTTTTCTAAACTTCGCAGAGGCGTGGCACTTTATAGTAAAGCCCGTAATTATGGAAACCCACCGCATCGAAGCGATCCCCCTCTGATTCCCCTGCTTTCGGTTCGGTTGTTTTTGCTGGGGTGTTTCTTCGTGGGGGGGTAGGGGGCGTATCCTTGTCCAAGTGTGCATTGATTTTCAGATGTTACTAAAGTATCCTTTCGGCGTGCTTTCCGGAGGCACGCGCTTTTCTAAAGTTATTTCGACACACTTCGGTTGGACGAGGGTCCCGTGCCTCGTCCAACCGCGCGTTTACGAGAGGCTTTCGGTAACCACCCCTACTGTATCTATCTACAAAAATTTTACATGCAGTCGCGGAGAAAAAGATGTTTTGGGATGAAGTCAAAAAACACTACGCAGCAGGTTCCGCCCACCAATTTCTGCTCCATTTTAATGTAGATGATCTGCTATATGACGAAGTTTACGGCTACTTGCCTACCGTAAACTACTGTATGGAACAGCTCAATGTCTTAGGCTGCGATCTTGTCCTCGGATATAATATGGCACGCGGAATTTATCGACCTAATACTGGGCGATGGCGAAATAGACAGAAAATGTTAAAACTTATTCCGCCCGACCATAAGGAGGAAGAAACGAAGAATCAACGTCCAAGAATTAATACCCGGATGGCGTTCCATAAAGAGTGGGAAGATCCATTGATAAGAAAGGATCCGTTTCCGTCCAAAGAGTTACGGCAAGGCTTAAAACGTCTCATTGGAGAGAGACGAACGAAAGTCGGGCTGGTTATTGATATGCTGGAACAGCTCACACCGAACCATCCATCCCTGACCGATGCCGCTGGGGATGAAACACAACTCTTGTTTAATCAGATCCTGAATTGGGCATCCGATCTTGAAGTCCGAAGGTGCAGGCACATCATCCTTCTCCTGACTCGCAACATATCCGACATACATCCGAATCTTACCGTGCATCCTGAGATCCCTATAGTTGTCATTCCTTTTCCGGACTATGCGGAACGTTTGCGGTTTATTGAAAATCTCCATGACGTTGCGGAGGGTTCATCGCAGATGCGCAAAACCCTCGGCAATAATCGAGAGCGGGAAACCTTAGCACGCGAAACGATAGGCTTGAATCTACTCGGGGTCCACGATGTTGTCCAACAAGCCGTCGCTGCAGAACAGAAAGCAGCGGGTGAACTTGTGCTGAGGTACCGGCGCGAGAGCATCAAGACTTTTAGTCACGGTGTCCTCGAACTCGGTGAAACGTACCCGGGTCCCTCTGACGATGGTTGGTATGTTATGCGGGTCATTCGGGATATAGGGGACGGTATGAAAAATCAAGACCTGCGACGCGTGCCGCGCGGAATGCTATGCCTCGGTCCCCCTGGAACCAGCAAGGCTTACGTCGCACGGGTACTCGCGGGTGAGGCGAATGTTCCGCTCGTTCAACTCCGCTATGCCAATCAAGTCGGTGAAGTCACAGTAAGTATCAATGAGAATGGGAACTCTTATGAACGGAACTTGACCGCAGCCCTCAACTATATCCGCAGCATCGCGCCAGCCGTCGTTTTTATGGATCAAATTGAGCAGGCATCGCCGCATACAGCGATGCACCCCGATGAACGCAATCAAACGATGCCGCACACACTTATAAATGCTATAACCGACGCGTCACTGCACGGTCGCGTGATTTGGGTCGGCGCATCACAGCGCCCGGACTTAATGCCACCCATCTTTCGACAATACGGTATTTTTGATACCAAACTCATCATGCTACCCCCTAACGCGGGGGGTAGAACCATAATCTTACAGATATTTTGCCGAGGCCAAACGTCAGGCAATATCAATTTTCAGGCACTCGTCGGCAGTTCCGAGACAGATGGGTTGACTTGGCGAGACCTGTTAATTATCGTTCAACGGGCGAATAACTTCGCAAGACGAAACAATCGGGATAGGATTACAGAAAATGATCTCCGGCAAGCACTCAATGATTTTATACCAGATTACTCGCGCGAAATGCAAACGTTCATGGGGTTATTGGCGTTGCGAGAAGCGAACTCACGTATGATGGTTCCAGACGGATTGCTGCCAGAATACCAAGAATTTGTGGAAGGGAACCGAATAGACAAAACAGGGATTAATAGGCGGCTCATGGAGCTAAGCAATCAGCTCGGCTTGCACGATTGATGTCTGAAGGTAAATCGTTGGGGTCAAACTAATTTTCTTGACAGATGTCTCCGCTTTTGTTAGAGTACCTTAATCTTTTATAGAAGAACTCATAGCGAGTACGGTTTATGAATGGTTGAAAGTTATACGAAAGTTAATCATAGCATACGCTAAATGACGGAACCCCAGACGGGTCTCTTTGA
>RKRO01000263.1 GCA_007571355.1 Candidatus Poribacteria bacterium
ACTTTAAATAAAAAAGTTTCACAATTCCATCAATTCTTGATTGTGAACTTCGCCGATAGATATGGGAACATGTAAAGAAGGTTGAAAAAAAATTCTATTTTTTTTTTGACAGATAGTGAGAGTAAGGAGGATTGTATTGAGAGTAAGGAGGATTGTATTCGTGCTGCTCGATTTGCCGCCTTCTGTTAGCGAAATTATACTATAAATCCAGTTAATAGTGTATATCCTTTGTGTTGAGGACTCTCAGTTTTCTATAGACTTGCCTCCAGATCTATGATAAACTATCTGCACAAGAGACATGGCATAACCTTATTTGAATTCTGCTTTCATTGAAAAAACCGGACAGGGATGAATTTTAATCTTTTTAGGAGGGGTTGCAACCCCAATGAATGACGGAGAAGCACCACCATGGCAGGGAAAATGTCGTGCCCATTCTGTGGGACCCAAGTTGAATACGCTGTCGAAAATTCACCGGATTGGTATCGCGATCCGTCTCTACTTGTCTACCGAGTGGGTTGTCATGATAAATGTAGACAGTATTGGCTTGAAGCCACTTCTGACCCACACCTCCAGATTGATCCCAGCATCCGTGCCTTCTTGGATTCACTCAATGATGAACAGCGAACATTTGTATCCGAATCGACACGACAGGCTTGTGATAACGGCATTTTGATAGTTTATAACCGAAATATCTTACAATACCTTGTCACCGATTGGCACTATGCAAAAGCGGCTGTTTTGTTGTATGAATTCAATAATGTTTCATTCCGAATTAGTGGTATCGGATTTGATGTTGCAAATATGTTATTTTTCTTAGATACTGAAGACGCTCGGTTCACACTCAGACTCTACCGAGCTGGAACCGCTATTGATAAAATTCGATCCGAAATCTATTGGTTACAAGTCCTTCGAAACGAGGCAAGCATCAGGACCCTCTCTCCCGTGCCTGGACGCGATGGTGAAATGATTCAATGTCCTTCTCCAAACGACCTACCGCTGCGCTACGTGACTGTCTACGATTGGATTCCCGGTGAGACGCTTCACGGACTCTCTGCAGCGGAAAAAACACCGGAACTGATGCGGAAACTTGGGATCATGATGGGGCGCATGCACTATGTATCGGAGATATTAGAACTACCACACTGGTTCACCCGTCCGCGGTACAATGCAGATTGGATCACAGCGAAAGTTGAAGCAGCATTGGGAAACGATATGGGCACCTCGGCGGCGGAACTTGCGAAATTTTCCACTCTCTCTTCGCGTTTCTCACAGTTTGTCACAGAACACGGAGAAGGGCGAGACGTTTTTGGACTGATTCACTCGGATCTGGAACCGCACAATATCATTATCTCGGACGGACAACCCTGCCCAGCTGACGTGATGGAATTCGGATTCGGTTATTATCTCTCAGATATTCTGACGCTTTCACGCCATTTCAGTGAGGCTGAACAGATATTTTTCTTTCAGGGGTATCAAGAAATTCGTCCACTCCCGACAGATTACCGTCAACAGTTGGCTCTATTTGAAGGGTTGCACGGGTTGTAACCCCATAGATAAATGGAAAGAGGTGCGTCTGCGGTTTCAACGCAAGTGTGCCAGTTTACATTCCTATTGGTTCGTTTAACGACTATCCATCCAAGGAGAAAAAATGAAATATATCTACCACAAAGAAGATGCTGAAGTTGTCCGCATTGAAGGCGATGCGCCGCGAACACTCTACACACTTATCCAACCAGATACCGCGAATACTGAACATTTTGCAATGGGTTTAGAGGAGATTGACCCAAATAGCGAAATTCCTACTCATTTCCACAGCGAAGCCGAAGAGATTATTTTCGTCTATGGTGGACAAGGAAAAGCCCTCGTCGGTGATGAAGTTGCCGACCTGAAACCTGGTACAGTTATCTATCTCCCGCCCAATGTTGAGCACCGCTTTATCAACACCGGCGATGAACCGCTCTGGATTACATGGACACTCTCGCCTCCCGGTTTTGAGAAACAAATTCGTAAGGTCGCAGACGGTTCCGCCGGAATGGAAGTCTTTAGCGAATCTGAAGACCATTCTTAAATTTTCAGCGAACTGTATTTGAATCAACGAGGATTCACAGATGAGCACGATAGAATATGTCCGGGTAGCGTCCTCAGAACATTTTATTTATAGTGCCGAAACAGACCGTCCATGGAAACCGGAGACAATTCTTGAACTCTTGGAACAAGCATATCAAGAGTTTGAAAAACGCATGGGAGCGGGCTTGGATACAGTGATTGAAGTCGAAGACCGGATCTGTGAGTCTAACAACTTAGGTGCGCGAGCAGAGCTAAATAAACAGGTTCATTCCGCCCAAGAGTACACCATAGCGGTCAAGTTTATCTGTGAATTTCCGCAGAACTATGGTCACGCGGTGCAAGAACGGGATCTTGCATACCACTTTTTTGTTCATGAACTTTTTCACTGCTGGATTGGTGGGCGTACGTCGAATGATCATGAGCAGATCGTTGAGGCAATCACCCAGTATATAACAGATCGGACACTTGTCCATTTAGGGTGGAGCACTACAGATTTACTGATTCGGGAACGGGTTAACTGGCGGCGAATCGCGAACACCACAACCGCGCCACATACAACTATAGCTAAATACAAACTCCTGTTCGACCAAATGCACACCGACGATCCAGAGAAACTGCTCGCTTTCTGTCGAGATTTAGCCATCTGTTTCCGCCAACAACGAAGTCGAAAAGAAACAGATATATCTTTTGTTTTACAGCGATACTTGGAAACAGGATTGGAAAAAGAACAAAAATGCCAATAAAAAATGGACATCTTTTTCTGCTTCGGAGATATTCTATCGGATTTGCGGTGTCGTCATTTTTAGCTAAGTTGAAACGAAAAACAAACTCACAGAATATTAATGTCCGTTGTCAAGACGATACACCCTTGCCTTTTCAAAAGGCAGCATAAAAACTTTACAATATTGTCCAAACTTTAGTCACTACAAGTAAACTCATAGATATTTAAATTCGTTATCTATTTTGGGAAATCGCTTTACAAACTTCAAAAATTTCAGGTTGTTCAACGCCAAACATTTCCTCAAGGAGATTTTTATGTTCATAAGAAAAAAATGCTTAATCGTCGCGTGTGTACTTTACCTACTATTCTGCACTCTCCATTTTTCCGCGATCACCCTCGCCCAAGACGAAAAAGTTGTCGAACGGTACAAATTAATGCTCAGCCGCAACCCGAAAGAGGGAAGTACGTTCGACCGACTCTACCAATTTTATCTTGAGGATGCTGGTTTAGATACCATGGTTGCCGATTATCAGGCGGCAGCAGCAGCCAAACCCAACGATTCAAACCTCCAACTGATCTTGGGACATATCCACAAACGTCTCGGAAAAGATGCTGAGACACTTGCTGCATATCAACGGGCCGTTGAACTCGCGCCAAACAACTATTATCCGCATTTCGCCTTGGGACAGATGTACGCAACCCTGCGTCGGCATGAGGACGCGATTTACGAATTGACAGAAGCCGCAGAATTATCAGCAGAGACACAGGCTGCATCTCCTGAGGAATTGATGACGATTTACAAAGCACTCGGACGCGCCTATTTCAGCCGGGACCGGGTAGACGAAGCAATTTCGGCATGGACAAAAATCTCTGAACTGGATCCAGAAAACATTTTTTCCCGTATTGAACTCGCCAACCTTTTCCGAGAACAACAACTCTACGAGCAAGCAATCGCGCAACATGAAGCGATTATCGCACTTAAAACCGACGATCCATATCGCGTCTGCTTGAGTCGTCGGGAAATCGGGAATATACACGAGGAAAAGCGTGATTACGAGACAGCCATTCAAACCTACGAAGTCGCATTGGCGTTGACGGCACCCGGAAACTGGTTGCGCAAAGACCTTCAGCATCGCATCATCGGTATTTACGCTGCTGATGGAAACTGGGAAGGCTTAATCACACACTATAAAGAAAAACTGCAAGATACCCCGAATGATCCTGAACTCATCGGTTTATTGGCTGAGGCATATATTGAAAACCAACAGTTAGACGAAGGGATTGATGCTTATCAAAAGGCACTTGAACTTGCACCGACAGACACTGCCCTCCGCTTGAGCTTAATTGCTGCGTTCCGCAACGCTGAAAAATTTCAAGAAGCGGCGGCTGCCTATGAATCCCTCAGCGAACAACAACCCGACGATTTTGGCATCTACCGCGAACTCGGCGAGCTGTACTTACAATTAGATGACGAAGACATGGCAAGATCAACTTATCAACGAATGTTTGCGCGCGACCCCGATAACGCAAGCACGCACCTTATCCTTGCCGAGATTTATGCCAATCATGGATGGGTAGATGATGCTGTCACAGCGTATCAAAAAGCGATTTCACTGGCCACCGATAATCTGGATTATATTGAATATTTCGGCGAATTTTATTTCCGAGAAGGGAATCGTGCAAAAACTTTGGAGACATGGAATCAGATGGTTGCCGGTGACAAAGCCATCGCCGAAAACTATGACAGACTCGCGAAACTGCTTGATAGCAAAGCACGGGTACTAAACAGTCAAGCCGAAGCCATCGATGCAAGTCAAAAGGCTGCTGAGTTGGCACCCGATGTGTATCGTTATCGTGAGGCATTAGCGAAGCGACTCTTGGAGAACAGAGATTATGACAAAGCCTTAGCGGAATACACTGAAGCCGCGAAACTTGCACCGAACGAATTTTTCGCTGAACAGATGGATAACCAGCGCATCGAAATTTATCGGCGGCAAGGAACACTTGTTGAAAAAATCGATGCTCTGGAAACGGCACTTGAAAAACCAGATATTGCAGCTGCGGATGCTTTTATCCAGTACAAGCAACTCGCTAAGATGTACCTCAAACTCGGCAATACCACCTATGCACTCGAAGTGCTTATGAAGGCGAAGGTTCTCGAACCCAATGATGTTGTTGTTAACCGTTGGATCGCTGAGGTTTACACGCTGCAGGGACGGCGTGACGATGCCAACGCTATCTACATCCACCTAATTGAAGTTGATAGCGCAAATGCACGCGAATACTATACAAACATCGCGCGTTCCTATCTTGAAGCCAGGGATTTTGCTGCTGCTACGGACGCAGCCAAGCAAGCGATTGCCCACAGTCCGCGCAATCCAGAAGGGCATCAGATGCTTGCACTGATCGCAAAGCAGGCAGGAAATTACGAGATGGCTATTGACAGCTTCAAGCAGGCGATTCGTCTTAGACCAGAATCTACCAACATCCGTTCCGAACTTGCTGAAATTTATAAACTTTCAGCAAGGCCCCGACAGGCACTTGAACAGTACTGGCGGTGTTGGGAATTGAGCGCAAGTGTCAGTGATAAACTCGTTTTCGTCAAACCGCTTTCTGAATTATATTACGACTTGGGACGACGCGGCGAGTTGGAAGAAAAATTGAAACAGATGTCCAAAACCAATACATCTGATATAGCCTCTGTCGTTGCCTTAGCGAACCTCTATCAGATGGAGGGCGACTTACCTAACGCACGTTTCCAACTTGCGCGCGCTTTGGATCGGAAGCGCGATAACTCGGACCTCTTGGCACAACTCGTCAAAATTAGCCTTGATCTCGGTGATACACAGGACGCGCTCACCTATCAACAGCGACTCGTCAAGGCACAGCCCAATCCCATGCATAGACAACAGCTCGGAGAATTGCTATTTGACGTAGGTCGGGAACAAGAAGCGATTCAGGCGTGGACCAAACTCCTCTATACCAAAAATCAACCGTTTGACGCGGAGATTAAACTCGCGACTTTATTGATTCAGCACGGGCTGTTGGATGAAGCGATTTCTGTTCTTGACCGTGCAGCGGAAAAAGTAACAGGCCCAAACGCACATATTGAAATGTATCAGTTGGGTGATGCTTTCGTCGAAATGAACGAATTTGACCGAGCACGTCCACTTTTTCAAAGGGTACTTGACATGCCTGACCCGACGCAGAATGCAACACAGAACCCAACAACAAACGCTCCTCGCGCGACATCGGGACCACCCGGAATCAGGACAGATAGATTTGATCTACAGCGAACGCTCGCCTTCCAAATTCAGCGATCCTCATTTCAAATTCAGGGTGGGCGGCAAACCCAGTGGATACCGAGGGATTTTGATGAAGCACAAGCAGGCGCGCTCGTCCAGATAACAACAATCGCACAACAGCAACGAAAATTGGGGGCACTCATCAACCAGCTTGAAGCTCAAGCTGATGCCGATCCGAAAAACATAAAAGTCCTTGAAACGTTAGCGCAAATTTATATCTTAACCCAAAATACCGATAAGACAAATGAAACACTCGAACGGCTCATTACCGCATCACCCAATGATCCTGTCTATCAAGGAACGCGCTTAACCCGGTTAATGGGACAAGGCATCAGTTATGAAACGCTGAAAAAATACCTTGATGAAATGACCGCTTTAGTTCCTGACGCACGACTCTGGTATGTCGCGCGGTATGCAAGCAACTTCTATCGGCAGGGACGGAAAGAAGATACTGAAAAACTGGTCGTAGAACTTGTAGATGCAGAGGTATCTGACCTCAATACAGGTGCAACAGTTGTCAGTACGCTTGCACGGATCGGGAGAACGGACGCTGCCGAGAAAGCCCTTACACAGATTCCAGTACCAGGGCTTTCAACGCCGCAACGTCAGTCAGCACAGAATACGCAATGGCATCAGTATACGGATATTTACCAAAATCTCGCCACTGCTTATATTCGTGACGGACAGACTGACAAGGGCATTACACTGTTCTGGACCTTCTTTGAACGCACCAAACCGCCAGGGACTAATGCACGGCGCGTCGCAACCTTAGCATACACAAGTCGCTCGTACTCCGGTTATGCACCGCTACAGACAAATTATCCATCACCAACGGCTTATTACGATCAAAATCGTTTACAGTTCCTCCAGCGGGTTTTCAGCCAATTGTGGTCCCGCGATCAACAAGAAGCACTCTATAAAAAATTGCAGGCTGAACTGGAACGTGCGACAGGTAGGGACCGTATCTATCCGAGTTTGGCACTCAGTTATTGCTATTGGTGGGCAGGGCAGCGTGACAAGGCACAAGTCGTCCTCGCCGCGCTTCAAAAGGAATTCCCTGAGGATCTCACCCTTAAGCTAAACACAATTTTTGCCTCTATTCAAGCAGGACAACACGCTGCGGCTTTCAAATTAATTACCGGACTCGCTGAGGCAGATCCGCGAAACCGCAAACAGTACCATGAACTCACACTGCAGCTTGCCGTGCAGACAGGCGATACCGTTGCTGTCCGCGAATTGGTGATGAAGGCACTCAATTCACCGAGTGGGGCTCGTGAACTTTATCAATTCTCGCGAACACTCCAACAGAACGGACTCACCCAATACGCAATCGCTATTGCCAAAAAAGCGATGACCCTGGCAACAGGTGAACGTGATCCGAATTTTCTTGTAGATTTAAGCCAACATTTGGATGACTTAGGACGCGGGCAGGATGCCGCGCGGGTCGCCGCGCGCGCGATGCAGTTCGCCAACCAGCGCGACCGACACGGACGCGCCTTGTATTCGTGGGATCTTCGACGCGCCGTACAGACCGCCGGACGGGCAAAAGGATTGCGAGAACGCGAACCTCAGCTCGTTGCCGCTGCCCAGAAGGACCCTAATTCGTTTCAGGCACGCCTCAGATTGGCAACGTTCTATGAACAGACAAATCAGGTGCAAAAGGCGTCTGAAGCGTATGAGGCGGCACTTTCCCTGCGGCCTCAGGACAGTATGACACGACAGCGATACGCGCAGATGTTAGAGCGTCGTGGCAAGGCGAAGGAGGCCGCAGCGCAATACATGATACTCCTCAAAGAGAATCCAAGCGCACTCGGTTACAACTATTACCAGGTAATGGACGTTTTCTTTACCGCAGGCAAAGTTGATGAACTCGTTTCGCTCGCCAAGGATATGATCGTTCCATCTGTCGGGCAAAGCTATGGCAATTTTTTCGCAGAAGGCGTGGCACGTCAGTCCCTCGAAAACAATAACCCTAAAGCCGCGATTGAACTCTACGAAAAAATTCTTGCCGTGCAGCCAAACAAGACTTCTTCCTATACCGACTTGGCTTCCGCTTATGCCGCTGCAGGTGACCGTGAAAAGGCGATCCAGTTCCTACGCGAAAAATTGGACACAAAAGATACGGCACTCTCGCGATCCCCACACGTACAGGTGGATATTGTATCAAAACTGACCGAGTTCTACAAAGCTTCAGAGCGGATCGAGGAATTGCTAACAGAATATGAGGCAAAACTTGCTGAGAAACCTGACGACGCATTGCTCATCTATCTCGTCGCTTCTATGAAGATCGCAGCGGACGACCTTGAAGGCTCAGACGCACTCGTTGACAAACTCCTTGATGATTCAACGTCTGTAGATACACACTGGTTAAACAATCTCGCCGATGCTTACCGAGGCGCGAATGACAGAGATCGTGAACTGCGTTTGCTTGAGTCGGCAATTGCGAAAATCAATCATCAAGATACAGGGCATCTGACAGAAACCTATCAAAAACTTGGCACGGCTTACGCCAAGAAGGGTGAGAAAGAAAAAGCGCAAGACACATTCCGTAAGATGGGGACGCTCCGTCTACTCCAAGGGCGTAGTTTGTATCAAAAAGAGCAAATCGCGAACACCTACATGCAACACGAAATGTGGGACGATGCGGAGGCACTCTTTACCGAAATTGTTAATGACTTTTCAACACAACGGTGGACCCGTGAGCAGGCGCGACGACAGTTAATGCAAATCAAACAGCAACGTGATGGGATGGCAAAGGCAACCCGTACGCCTGAAAAAACGGAAAAGTTTGATGTCGGAATGCAAAGAACGTTAGCACAACAGTACGTCCAACAGAACGAAGTTAAAAAGGCGGTAGACATTTACGAGAAACTTGCAGAGGTGATGCCCGAAGATCTTGAATCACGCGCACAACTCGCAAATCTCTATTCACGCCAAAATGAGCACGATAGAGCGGTAGATACATGGAAGGCCTTACTTGACGAAGATCCCGAAAACACAAAGTATCAAGATGGCCTCGTTGATGCCTACCAGGCTGCTGACAAAACCCCCGAAGCACTTGAACTTGCACAGCAATACATCGAAGCAGACACAGAGAACAGTGTTCACTATGCGCGGCTTGCGAAACTTTATGCTGCCGAAGACCGGGTGGACGATGCCATTGATGCGTGTAAAAAAGCTGTTGAACGCAACCCCAGTGATGGAGGGGCTTATCGTCAATTGGGACAACTGTATCTCCGTAAAGATGATCTGGATGCCGCTGAAAAAGCGTTCAAAGAAGCCATCCAATACACCGAAGAATTCAGACGGCGGAGTATTGAACGGCAGCTCATGACCGTCTATAAGCGTCAGGGCAAATTAGAAGAAATGTTAAAGCAGGCGGAAGAGGCTGGCACGATAACGTTTGAGATGCAACGACAGCGCGCCCAAGACTATCGTAACGCCGGTGAATTTCAGAAAGCAATTGAGACATATAAGAAAGCGTTGGATATGACCACACAAAGTTACCAACGCGGGAACATTTCTAACGAGCTGCTGAAACTATACGTCCAGGTTGGTGATAACGATTTGGCGATAGAGCTCTATGAAAATCAGTCTCAGACCAGCCCGATAGGGAGCGTCTCTTTCAGTACGAGTGCGTCCGGTATCAAAATTATGTCGGGTGGAGATGAGGCGCGCGAGACCCTGATTAATGCCTATAAAGATCAAGGAAAACTTGAAGCGTTGGAAACCATTTTTAAGGAAAAACGCGAAAAGGATTCAACGAATCCAGCGGTGCTTGAAATGGTTGCTGAAATTTATCGGAATGCCCGCGACTATGAAAAGGCTGCCGAAGCCTATCAGGCACTCTGCAAAGCACAACCGAGTAACCTCAACAGTTTTTTCTATGCTGCTGCCGCGCTGCAAAAAAGCAACCAACCCGATCTTGCAAAAGAGATGCTCAATCAGGCCGAAGTCGCACTTTCAACCAATCCCCGCGCACAATTCGATGAACTCATAGCGAGTACGGTTTATGAATGGTTGAAAGTTATACGAAAGTTAATCATAGCATACGCTAAATGACGGAACCCCAGACGGGTCTCTTTG
>RKRO01000227.1 GCA_007571355.1 Candidatus Poribacteria bacterium
AGACGAACCTTGACATAGTGAGGACACTCGGAAGTGATAAAGCGTCAGTCTTTCAAGACCGACTTTGAGGGTTACTCCACGTAGCGTGAACCTTTGCTACGTGCAAATCGCCTGCTATCTTCTATGATGTGCATAGACAACACTGGATACAGGCAGGTTAGACACGACCGTGTCTACAAAGGGGCTTAAGGAATCCCGTAGAAAACTGCGTTTTTCAGATTTGCATAGATTAACATAGTTTTTTACGAACAGGCTTAAAGCAATGGTTCAAGTAGAAGTGAGCGTAGACTCAGGTGAAGCGTTTGATCGTGCACTGGCACGATTTAAAAAGATGTGCGGTAAAGCCGGTATCGTTACAGAAATCAAAAAACGGAGCTTCTATGAGAAGCCGAGCGAGAAACGTCGTAGAATCGAAATGAAACGGCAGCGGAAAGTCAAGCCTCGCAAGTCAAGCGAGCATTCAAACGGTTATAACGGGCGCAGATCTTATTAAAACAACAAAAGGACGCATGTATGGCAAATACGGCTAATGGTGGAACTTCAGAAAATTATAAAGGACTTTTGATTCAGTACTGCCAAGAACGTGGATTGGATCATCCAACGTATACCGAAACGCAAATCGGGACGGCAGATGCTCCGCAGTGGCAGGTGAAAGTGTCCTACGGCGACCACGTTCATGAGACCCCTGAACCCGTCGCCGGTTCCAAAAAATTTGGACATCAAGTCGCCTCACAACAGGTATTAGCCAAAATCAACTTGCGACGCGAAAGTTTTTTGGCAGGGGAGACTGCAGAAATAACAACACGGTCGGCTTCTGAAGTAGAAGATGCCTTTGCTCCAGAATCTAAACCGATTGAAGTCCCTATGCCACTCTTGTCAAACGCATTAACGATTGCAAATGAACGGCTCACAGGATCACAGCCATCGCGCTATCGGACACTTACCGATGCCGAGTTTTCAGATAAACTCTCCAAATTAACACTAAAAATCGTGAGGGATCTGCTTACGGAAGCAGAAACGGATCAGATGACCTTTCGGTAGCGTCGTGCGTGTTGCCTATATTATATTTTCTCGCTGGCGAGGTTGGAAGACCTCGCCGTTTTTTTTTATTCAGTTGTCAGGACTCAGTTATCAGTGACGCTCTGTTTTTTAAGCAAACGAACCGATTTTGCGTCAATTCTATCTATATTTCTTTTGACATCCGAAAATAAATAAGGTATAATGCCGATATGGAACCTATTAAAGACTGCAAGCAGACATGGTGCCTTTCAGTTAAGGGGCCTCAGTTGAGACAACGCTTAAGACTCTTCAAAAAATTAACTGATAACTGAACAACCGAAAGGTTTTCGTAGAAAACCGTACTGAAAACTGATAACTATCTCACTCTTTTTTGCCAAGAAAGTAGACTGCCGATGCTAAAATATGGGCATCTTTATGGTGCAAGAGCAATGCATCTATGAATAGCAACGGGAACGTTAACCAACCAATAAGGAAAGAGACCGCCTTGGCGATGAGGAGGTTACCGAAAGAACAGATAAGTCCGATGTATTCTCGGAAGATCCAGTGTAGGGCGGTTGTTGGTCCGGCACATGCACCGCTTTCTATTTCGGAGAATGCGTTACAGAGTTGAACAATGCCTGGCACCGTCCATCGTTGGTAATCGTGCGGTGAGGCGTGGTAGCCTTGTAGGAATGGCACTGCGATACAGATATAACCACCGGGCTTCAAAACACGATGGATCTCCGAGACGACGCGGGTTGGCGAGTATACATGCTCAAGCACAGCTTCAGAGATAACAGCATCGAAAGCATTGTCCTTGAACGGCAAGAGATGCCCGTCAGCGATGATGTCAACTTCTAGGGTCGCTTCGATTTCGAGATTGATAACATTAGCGGCGTGTCGGCGGTTGCCAGCACCGAGATCCAATACCTGCGCGTCAGTACCGAGTTGTCGGATTAATCGTTTGACACAGCGGTTCCAGCGTGGTGCGGGATAAGGACATCCAATGAGATAGGATAAGACCCGGTTTTTTTTGAGTCTCCATTTTATACGTGAAATCAGATCTGATTGTGAGTCTGTCATGCGTATGGCTATAAACAACCTTTCCGAAAAATATGTGGGCTATCTTGATGATTTATGGACATCAGCTGCACGCTTAGTTACGAGTATCTGGTATCAGTTCATTGAGGATAAATGCCTTCAGCAAGCGTCATCTCTGGCGTTCCACACGCTGCTGTCTCTGGTACCGTTATCGGCTGTTGCCCTCTTCCTGTTGAATACGTTCGGGACTGTTACAGATGCAAGTTCCCCGCTGATTGTTGCGCTTCGTGATAATTTCCTACCGCGCTACGGTGCCGAGGAAATTGTAGCAGAACTCTCAGCATTTGCCAACAAAAATCTTGGTGGACTCGGTATTGGGGGGTTCCTGCTGTTCCTGCTCGTCTCAACATTCCTTTTTATCAATGTCGAGCAGCATCTTAACGACATCTGGGGTGCGCGTCGGCGGTTACCGATCGTGCAAGCCTTCCAGAAATATGCCGTTTTCTATACGCTGCTAACGGTGGGCCCGCTGCTGATCTCGCTATTCTTTTTAACTGCAAAGAACTGGGTGTTCGCACACGTCTTCCCGTGGTTGCTCGTCTACTGCCTACTATTCTTGATATACCTTGCGATGCCGAATACTGCTGTGAAATGGAGTGCTGCGCTCCTCGGTTCGTTGGTTGCGGGGATATTGTTTCAGTTGGCGAGGATCGCGTTCGGAAGTTATATTGGACTCGTTTGGAAGAACTACAGCGATATCTATGGCGCGATGGCACTGTTGATCATTTTCGCGATCTGGACGTTTGTGACATGGGTCGTCATTTTGCTCGGTGCAGAGGTTGCGAATGTATTCCAACATTTTGGGAAAGCAGGCACGCAGCGTGCATTGTCTCAGTATAATAGCAACGGCTATATGAACAGTGTTGGTATTATTGCGTTGTTCCTGATTGTTGCGGAGCGGTTTGCGAACGGCAAAGGTGCGTGTACAGCGGAGCAGGTGGCATCGCGTACAGGTGTCTCACAGGATGTTGTGCAATCGAATTTCGAGCGGTTCAAGTCGGCGGGTTTAATTTACGAGGTAGAAGGTGATACGGCCGGTTATCTGCCGGCACGTGCGTTGTCGGATATCACTTTAGCTGCGTTGGTCGCGGCGGTGGAGGGTGAAATGACAGCGCATTTTGTGGCGAGTGTATCGTCGGAATCAGGTGCACGTGTCTTGGATACGCTCTCAGCATCGCAGCGGGAGCATTTGGAGAAGGTTACGGTTGCTTCCTTAGTGTGATGTAAATAGGACGATAAAAATTATATTTTGCAGGCGGGGTTTGTAACCCCGCTTTTTTTATGAAAAATTCCTATATTTTGCAGGCGGGGTCGAAAACCTCGCCTGCACGGAGATGGAAACTGGTCATCAGTACGGCACGGGCAGAAAATTAAAAAATCGCCCGAAAGAGAATGATTAATTTGGCGAGAATTGGCTTGCTTTTACGTAATAGAAAAACCCGATACACATCTCGTCTGTAGTTTTTTCGCCCCAGCCTACCGGGATCGGCGGGTCGTTCGGGTTTGCGGGGTTCTCTGCGGAATTGTCGAAATGCGCTATCAGATCAATAGAGGTACCAGCAGGGAAAAATAAAGGTGTCTGATAATGATAGGTGTCCTGCCAATTGAAATCCCAGTCCTTGATCCAGATGAGATCGTGCGCTTCGCCTTCAGGTGTCGTTGCCACGAGACGCATATCGCGTCCGAGCAGATGCATGTGCGGCAATGTCCCTAATATATAGACATCCTCTTTAACCTTCTGAGAAGCTAATACCTCATACCACGCTTCACCGGGTGGGATCACGAACTTTGAGTTCGTCGCACTGCCGATATGTAATTTGACGGTATTTGGTGTCTTTGAGAAATAGAGACCGAGACGTGAACGATCATACTCAACGTGTCCGGTACGGTAGTAGTGTACCTGCATGACGATATCGGCACCCTTCGGTAAGAGATAGCCGACCCCTTCCGGTAAAACAGAAGGTGTAACACCGGGTGCCCAACCGCCAAGGGAACCAACAGCGTCAAACCCTGGACCTGTGCCACCGACGACGTATCCGGGTTTCGGGTCCTGTGCATCGAGTTTACGCGCTTCGCCGTTGACATCGAGATAAGGGATAACATGGTGGACAGTTTTCCGGTTGCCGGGTTGTACGTCAACAGCTTGAATGTACATATCGGTCTCGAAGTTAGTCGGTATGATAAATTGGCGATATTCGTCTTCGCCTTCAGCGTCGATTTCGTATTCTACGGGCATCTCAAAGACCCAATCAGGTTCACCGAGTGCCCAATTATCATGGAATTCGGGCGCGGTTGGTACAACGTTAGGGTCGCCGAGTGGGGCACCTGCGTCTACCCAACGAGCGATCAGTTCTATTTCGGTATCGGTGAGCCGTCGTTCGTTTTTGAAGTGTCCGTATCCGGGGGCGGGTTTCCAAGGAGGCATGAGTCGCGACTCCGTGTATACGGCGATCTCGGTTGCCCATGCCTTTGCATCGCCGTAGTCGGTCAGTGTGAACGGTGCGACTTCGCCGTGACGGTGGCAGGTTTGACAATTGCTCTGGAGGATCGAGGCAACGTGTTCGCTATAGGTGACCTCGGATGGGAGGCGCGATTCTGGGAAATGGATGGTGCAACCAAACGCCGGTGTCTCTTGTATACGGACAGGGTCGCCTGCATGTGTTGCGAAGAGTGCATCGTGTAGGTAGTTGTGTTTGATGCGGGTCTCGTAGCGATTATCGTCGATCGGACCACGGTAGCGTAGTGTGCCATTTGTATCAATGACAACAGCCTGCGGGGTCATGGTTACCCCGAGCAGTTCTGCAAGGTAACCGGTAGTATCCTTAACAATGGGGAACGTGTATTCTGCTTTCTGGGTGTATGCTTTGACATCGTCAACAGAATCTTCCCCGTTGGCGTAGATACCGACCAGGGTGGTGTGTTGCTTGTCATTTGCTGTGAATTCGATGTGTAACCGTTTGAGGCGCATCGCGTAGCGCTGCGCAACAGGACATTGGGTTGCAAGGAATACGGCGACGATGGGTCCCTTTCGGGTAAGACTCTCTAAGGTGTAGGTGTCGCCGCTGAGCGTCGTAAAGTTGAGGCGTGGTAATTGGGTGCCGATGGGAATGTTGTTCTGGCTGAGCGATACCTCTTGGATAACGCGATGCTTGTTCGTGATGGTATAATCGGGTACTGCTTGCAAGGCAAACGGCATCGCCAATATAAGTAGCACTATTGTTATGTACAGTTTCATGCGGATCTCCTATTGATTTGATTCGTTTTTTACAGTTGTAGTATAGCACATTTTCGACGGAAAGTCAAATTGGCTAACAAGAGACATTACTCAGGATGGTTTTCCGAAAATCTTTCAGTTGTCGGTCCTCAGTTATTGAAATTTGAACTCTGATTGATACCATTTGGGAGGTTTTCGGCTAACTAACCATTGACAGTTTTTTTCAATTTGTGTTAGAAAATAAAAAAGTGTAGGCGAGCCTGGGAACCTCTATACTGTCATTATTTTACCGAAAACCCTCTTGATTTTACCCCATTGTGTCATCAAGAAAACTTTTGGGGTGATTCTGAATTCACCAGTTCACTGTTCTCTGGATCAGCAACGGTGATATTCCTAACAACGTTCCGTTGTTCAGGAACACGGACAGGAAAATCTTCAATCACGTCGTCAATCAACTGCTTGACGGCCACCTTGACCGAATCAAAGGGTATACACTCAAGGACAATAATGGCGCGGTGTTTTGATGGCGCGATGTCATACGTCAATCCATATTGGATCCCGAGTTGCATCAGTTCCGGTTCAACGCTGATAGAAATCTGCCGGCGTTCTTGATCTGTGATGTAAAAACTATCAAGGATGAAGTGCGTGTGAATCCACGCTTCTCTCTCTTCAACGATCTTCATATTTTACTTTTACCTTACGGTTCAGTCGGGTAGGTTAGAAGCTTCAGGTACCTTTTCATATATCTAAAGAAATCCACAGAAATATTCATCATCGTCCATTGTAACATCAACATCGAAAAGTGTCAATGCTGCGAAAATGTTATAGATTGGCGTATGGGTAATTCACCTAGTTTTTCAACGGTTCCGTTGTGCCAGCGAATCTGGAGGTTATCTACACGAATAGCATCGCCTAACCCGAAGAAAAGATGGAGATCGTTGCCTGACAGATAACTCGCGCCGCATATGACCTCGCGTAGGAGTGTCATCCCGCTCGCTTCCAGCCGAACTTGTGCACCGATTGCATCTGTGTTGCCATCCATTCCGACCAACTTCACTGTTAACCACGCGTTCGTATTCCCGACCTCGTTGCTCAGGATAATCGCCGGACGGTTCGACTGACACAGTACGACATCAACATCGCCATCTACATCGATATCCCCGAAGAGCATCCCGCGTACCACATAATGTGCTTCGTTCAACCCAGCTTCATCAGTAATTTCAGCGAAGGTTACGCTGTTCTCTGATATCCCACCTCGGTTCTGAAACAGCTGCACGGGTTGTGCGTAGCTCATTTTCGCGTCAATCTGCTTCACGTTGTCCCAGATATGCCCGTTTCCAACGAGGATGTCCAACCAACCGTCGTTATCAAAGTCGATGAAGCGAGTGCCGAAACCGAGCGAATAAAAGGAAGGGTCGGCGAGGTTTGCGGCGAACGTCACATCCTCGAAATAGCCTTCACCATCGTTTTGCATGAGACAATTCGCCTCTAACGAAAAATTCGACACCCACAGGTCAATATCACCGTCGTTGTCATAGTCCGCTGCGTCTATCCCCATAGAACCGTTTGCCAAACCGTCGCCGTTATAGGCGACACCGCGTAGGACACCTTCCTCTTGAAAAGTCCCGTTCCCTTGATTCATAAAAAGCGTATTCGGCGACATATCGTTAGCAACATAGATATCCACCCAACCGTCGCCGTTCACATCCGTAAAGACGACCCCTAACCCGCGCGTCGTCGGTTCATAAACCCCCGCGGCCTCAGTAATATCTGTAAATGTCCCGTCGCCATTATTGCGATACAATACATCGGCGATGCCATGATATTCATTGGGACCGCAGTAGATGCGTAAACTGTTGTTGTAATAGCACGGAATGTCGATTTCGAGCGCGTATTCAACGTAGTTGCAGACATAGAGATCTAAATCACCATCTCTGTCAATATCGGCAAATGCTGCACTTGCACTCAGCAGTGGACAGCCGACATCCGCCGGCTCAGTTACATCGGTAAATGTGCCATCGCCGTTGTTGCGATAAAGTACATTTTTCCCTAAGTTCGTTACGTACAGATCGCGATATCCATCAGCATCGTAATCTGCAGCAACAGCACCGAGTCCGTAACCCGTATCGCCGACATTTGCTGACATTGTGACATCAACGAAAACTCCTGCATCGTTTCGATAGAGCCGATTTTGCGGTGCTTCTGTTGATAGGGAAAGGGAATTGCCTTGAACGAGGTAGAGGTCCAGATCGTCGTCGTTATCGAAGTCAAAGAGTGCGCCACCGCTGCCCATTGTCTCAACGAGTCGACGTTCCGCAGAAAAGCCGTTGATATGCTTAAATTCCAATGCCATGGCACTGGTTACATCACGGAAATAGGGTTCAGCCCTGATAAAGTAGGAAGATCGAAAGAGAAGAAAAGCTGTGAGTATAGATGTCAACAAAAGGAGCAGATAGTTTTTTCGTCGGAGCATGGTGACAGGAAAGTTACTCTTTTATGTCGGGGCGCGGACGGACCACCCGAAACCCGATCGTATGTGTTGAATCCAGCGGATAGAATTTGAACCGCAGCCCTGAACGAAGGAACGCGCTGCCCACGTCCCACGCACCCCCTCGGATAACTCTGGCACGCAGCACATCTCGGAACCGGAGATTGAGCGGATTGTGTGGTACACCATTCCCGTTTCGCTGGTAAACCGTCGGGTTATATTCATCGAGGCACCACTCCCAAACGTTTCCGGCGAGATCTGCGATACCGTCTGGCGACTCGCCCTTCGGGAATTGTCCTATCGGCATCGGACGATTGTAGCGACGTGCGAAGTTGGCATGTTGACGCGCTTTAGGCGGCGCGTTTCCCCACGGGTATATGCGTGCCTCAGTGCCGCGTGCGGCGCGCTCCCACTGTGCCTCGGTCGGCAGACTCCCACCCATCCATTCGGCAAACGCCTGTGCATCAAACCACGTCACACCGACGACGGGTTGTGTATCACCGTTGAGCGTCTCATTTGCCCACGTCTCCTCGCCGTTGTGCCCGCGCGGTGTAGGGCGGTTCATCGCTTCAACAAAAACGCGATACTGCGCGTTTGTAATTTCAAACCGCGAAATTTCATAAGCACTCAAATAGACCTGATGTTGTGGCAGTTCAGCATCAAAGGTGTGTTGCTCCAGCATAGAGCTGCGCAATTTCGCGTCTTCATAAGCGGCTTTTGCTTCTTCAGGAGTTGACCCCATTGGGAACTCACCTTCAGGGATAGAGATCCATTCTATAGTGGTAAGAACTTGCTGAGCTGCTTTGCTTATCTCAGCAACGGCAAAACCGCTATGGGTCATAATGAGGAGTATAAGGAACGCAAAACCGGAACGTTTCATTTGAACTTAACTTTTTAAAGGTGTAGTCATAACTAACGCGGCTCCGGCGCACCATGCCTGCGTTTCAGGTCGCTCCAAGCAATCGGCAATTTTGCACGCGGTGAGACCTCAAGCGGTACGAGAAGGTCTTCAAAGTACTCATACTGCGCAATCTGTTCGCCATTCGCGGCGCAAATACCGACGTAAATCCCGACCTCAAGCGGTTCATCGAACTTCTGTTCTGTTTCGCCGACATCAATCCATGCATCGTTTGCTTTCCGTTTCCACCATGCTGTGAAGGTGTCGCCCTCACGACGGAGCCGCATGTAGATATCCATTTCACCTGCTGGGTCCTGGAAATTGGGAGCCGTACCAACCAGTCCTTCACCGCCGTCAAACTGTCGTTTCTGATACTGGATAACAGCGTTATTCCCATTCGCGGGTCCGCGGCCCCAGAGTTTGAGTGTCACCCACTCGCCATCGCGACCTTGACGGTCCTTCGTTGTCGGGGAGTAGGCAGCGATACCCGCAACGACACAAGCATCCGCATAATCCATGTAGAGATGCGTCTCTACATCAAAATCCCCTTCATGTTCCTGATAGAGTCGGTTTGTTGTGTCCGAGGGCCAGAGATTACGGTTGAGTTCACCGGTGACATGCAGCCATCCGGCTTTCGTTTTGCCCATATCCCAATCTTTCGGTTCAACGCCTGCTTCATCAGAAGTCTTCCACTGCCAATTCGGATTCTTCAAAGCGTTTCCATCAAACGGATCACCGAGAGAAGATGCCGCTTCGGCAGAGAATACACCAAAAACCATCATAACACCCATACAGAATAAAAGAGTCCCTATTTTCAAATCCTACCTCCATAAACGCGCTGGCGGCATAAAAGCCACCAGCAATTTAGAGAAACTGCGAACATCATTTGCTGTTACTGTCTTTTCAATTCGCCCCATGTAACCGCAAGCCGATTACGCGGATCAACTGCTGTCGCTGGGCTAGAGGCTTCTCGGAAATAGTCAAACGTGACCGTCATCCTGCCAGCCTCGCTTGCTCCTTCACAAATACCGACATAGAGTCCAACCTCAAGAGGTTCTGCAAGTTCGTTGGTCACTGTACCAACGGAAACCCAGTCACCTTCTGCATTCGGCTTGAACCAAGATTGGTATTCGTCGCCATCCCGCGTGACGCGCAGTTCAAGTGGAATAACACCTTGCGCGGGATTGTAGTCGGGTTGTGTACCGACATATCCTAAAGCGGCATCATCATTTTGACGGCGTTGGTACTGCAGCACCGCATTGTTGCCTTGTGCAGCACCGCGACCCCACAATTTCAATGTCACCCACTGACCATCACGGTCCTGGTGATCCTTCGTTGTCGCAGAATAAACGATAATTCCAGCGACAGTACAAGCATCCCCATAGTCGACAGTCATTGACGTTTCGATGTCAAACTGATCCTGATCCGTAATCTGGTAAAAACGCGTACTCGTATCATCCG
>RKRO01000442.1 GCA_007571355.1 Candidatus Poribacteria bacterium
GAAAAAGATCGCTATTTTCCGTTTTTCAGCCGTTTGGGTATGCGTTTGTGTTATGATAGGTTGTTCGCCAACAGACAGGAACAACAGCACTAACGTTGCGAGCAAAGAGAGTGCACACGTCACCATCAAGAATAAAGGGTCTGATACAATAGTGAATTTGGCACAAGCGTGGGCAGAAAAGTACACCGACATTAGCAGTACTGTATCGGTCGAAGTATCAGGGGGTGGTTCGGGGACAGGCGTTGCTGCGCTTATCAACGGTACCGTAGATATTGCCAACTGTAGCCGTCAAATCAAACCGAAAGAGTTAGAACAAGCGACGCAAAATACGGGTAAAGCGCCACAAGAATTTATTGTCGGATATGATGCACTTGCGGTTTACGTTCATCACGATACACCCATAGATAAAATCACGATCCCGCAGCTCGCGGAGATTTATGGTGAGAACGGCACAATAACGCGGTGGAGCCAGCTTGGAATCCAAAATAGTGCCTGTCCGAGCGCCAGAATCATCCGTATCAGTCGTCAATCTAATTCCGGGACGTATTTCTACTTTCGTGAGGCACTTCTCGGTGAAAACCGAGACTTTGAATTAGGCTCCTTGGATTTACATGGCTCTAAAGACGTGGTAGAAGTGATTGGCAGAACGCCGTGTGCGATTGGGTATAGTGGCATGGGGTATGCGACACCGCATGTCAAAATGTTAGAAATTGCAACTGCACCCGGCGAACCGTATTACGCCCCGAATCTCGAAAATGTTCTCGCCAAAACCTATCCGATTGCGCGTCCATTGTATATGTATTCCCTCGGTGAACCGATGGGGGAAGTCAAAGCATATCTTGACTGGATTCTGTCGGCAGAAGGTCAAAAGATTGTTGAGCAGCTCGGTTTCGTCCCGTTAGAAAGCAACTAAAAGTATGAATATCCTACGAAAAAAAAGTACTGCGAATCTGCCGTTTTCCGAAACCGTAATAGAACTATTCATCCGCCTCTGCGGTTTTAGTTGTATCATCTTTGTTTTCGGTATCTTCTTTTTTGTGTTTCGGGAGGGAGCCGGTTTCCTTTTCAACGGCTTAGATATAGGACAGTTCCTGACGAGTCCTGAATGGTACCCTACCTCATTGAACAACAAAAGATATGGCACCTTCGCCTTGATTTTGGGGACCTTTAGCGTAACTGCCTTAGCGATGTGTATGGCTGTTCCGTTTGGACTCGGCGCAGCAATTTTCGTTTCCGAGTTCTGTAGTCCGAAACTCAGAGAAACTTTTAAGATCGTTATTGAGTTGCTCGCTGCGATTCCCTCCGTTGTCTGGGGGTTCATCGGCTTGACTCTGATGAATCAGTTGATCATTCAGGTGTTCAACGCCCCCATCGGTTTAACGATGCTTAACGGCAGCATCATGTTAGCGTTGATGAGTGTGCCTATCATTGTCTCCATAGCAGAGGATGCGCTGAAGGCTGTTCCTGATTCCTACCGTGAGGCGGCAGAGGCACTCGGTGCAACTCGGTGGCAGGTAGTCTATCGGGTGCTTCTACCGGCTGCAAAAAACGGACTCTTAGCTGCTGTGCTACTCGGTGCTGCGCGCTCCATCGGTGAAACGATGGCTGTCCTTATGGCGACAGGACACTCGGTTAACATTCCATCGGGACCGCTATCTTGGATCCGAACACTGACAGCAACAATTGCTGCAGAATTGGGTGAAGTTGCAAGGGGAGACGAACACTACCAGGTACTCTTTATCATCGGTATCTTACTTTTTACCATTACGTTTGTCGTGAACCTCATCGCTGATTTGGTCATCAAAGGGATTCGCCAAGAATAACAAGGGAAAATTAAAAAATGTTTACGGAAACACCGATTGATCGGCGAAAACGGTTAACAGAAAACGTGATGCGAATATTTCTACTTGTCGTAACGACTGTAATGATTATCCCGCTGCTCCTCATTATCGGCTATCTACTTTACAAAGCGATCCCTATTCTTTCATTTGAGTTTCTGTTTTCAAATCCGAGAGACAACATGCGCGCGGGTGGTATCTGGGCACCTTTTTTAGGTACCATTTATCTGGTAGTCGTCTCACTCTTAGTATCTGCACCGATAGGTGTGTTCGCAGCAGTGTATCTCAACGAATATGCGCGTGAGAATTGGTTTACACGGATTACAAACTTGGCTGTCGTAAACCTTGCAGGTGTGCCGAGTATCGTTCACGCCCTGTTTGGTGTCGGTGCATTTGTGCTTTTCGCTGGGTTAGGTGAATCCATCTTGGCGGCATCGCTTACATTGGCTATTATGACTCTTCCGGTGATCATTGCGAGTACGACGGAGGCTTTGAAGGCAGTACCGATGGCGTTCCGGGAGGCGTGTTGGAATCTCGGTGCCACGCGGTGGCAGACGATCCGCCGGATCGTCATCCCGAACTCAATCAGTGGTATTTTGACAGGTGTGATTTTACAAGTGTCGCGCGCAGCTGGCGAAACGGCACCCATTATGTTTACCGGCGCGGTTTTTTATAAAGCTATTGCAGAAGGTAACCTTTTTGCCTATAATATAACAGAACAGTGTATGGCACTCTCTCTACACCTCTTTACAATTTCAACACAGGTACCGGACGTTACGGAGGGTACGCCTCACGGAACTGCGATAGTGCTTGTAGGCAGTGTGTTACTCGTTAATGCAGCAGCGATTGTACTCCGGGTCTACCTCCGAACCCGGAAGAAGTGGTAGGCACAAAATTTTTGATCGCGACTCCCTATGGAATTGACCTGATCCACCAATCGCGGCACGCTATAGGAAGGAGCGTTCATGGATAGGAAAGAAAAATTACGCGTAATTGTTGAAGGCAGTGTATTTACTGGGATCATCCAGTTTCTGATTCTTGTTTCTGCAATTGTTTTTCTCATTGAATCGGATAGAGAACAATTGGAAGTGGACCCTTATAAAACGCATTTCGTCGTTTTGGATGTAATTTTTCTCGTTCTGTTTTCGATCGAATATGTTCTACGCGTCTATATTGAACCGAGAAAACGCGATTTTGTTCTTAGTTTCTACGGCATTGTTGATCTGCTCGCGATTTTGCCATCTCTGGTCCTTGTGCCAGGGTTTCGGGTGCTTCGAGTGCTTCGGTTCTTGCGAGTCTTCAGGCTCTTCAAGGCGACGCGGTTTATCTTGGCGGTGGATCGGATGACAGCGGCACTCCGTCAAATCTATCAAGAGATCGTAGCACTGGTAATTTTATCGTTGATGCTGGTCTATCTCTCTGCGTGTGGTATCCACTTTTTTGAAAGAAAGGTACAACCTGAAAAATTCGGATCTATCCTTGACTCCATGTGGTGGGCGGTTGTCACCTTAACCACAGTCGGTTACGGGGATGCCTTTCCGGTGACAGCCGGTGGAAAAGTTTTTACTGCTTTTGTTACGCTCATTGGTGTCGGCTTAATAGCGATCCCATCTGGATTATTGGCTTCAGTTTTGACCGAAGCGCGCGTTGAAAACGAGCAGATAGAAAAAGATGAGGAAGAAGATGGGAAATAAAATTGAGATTTCTGGGTTAGAGGTGCACTACGGAGGTAAACCTGCGCTGAATAGAGTCTCTTTCGATGTTCATGAGAATGAAATTCTCGGTATCATTGGTCCAGCACAGTCGGGTAAAACGACGCTCTTGAAAGTTATTAACAGAACCTTGGAGTTCGTACCAGAAGCAACGCTGAATGGTACCGTCAAATTGGATGGGGTAGACATCAGCACGGTCAGTGATGTCTACGGTTTACGCCGGCGTATCGGTATGGTGCTACCGTTGCCAGTAGGTCTACCGCTTTCTATATATGACAATGTCGCCTTCGCGCCCCGTGCAGCCGGTATACGTTCAAAATCTCAATTGGATGAACTCGTTGAACGCTGCCTACAACAAGCCGCCCTATGGGATGAAGTAGAAGACCGTTTGGACACCCTCGGTACGAAGTTGTCGGGTGGTCAACAACAACGCTTAACAATTGCGCGTGCGCTTTCACATGAACCAGAAGTTCTTTGTCTTGACGAATTTTCGATTGCTATTGATCCGGTTACGACGATGCGGATTGAGGAAGTGCTCAAAACTTTACGGAAAGAGATGACGATCCTACTTGTCACAAATTTGGTGCAACAGGCAAAACGGTTGGCGACCCGCACCGCGTTTTTTCTCAACGGTGATCTTATTGAGATTGATTCAACAGATGTAATTTTTTCGGATACGCCCACACAACAAGCCACTTATGACTACGTCAACGGCACTTTTGGATAGAAAATGAATTATAGTATTGAAGCTGAGAATCTCAACCTCTGGTACGGTGATTTTCAAGCACTCATTGATGTCAACGTTAAAATACCGCACGGTCAGATAACCTCACTTATCGGTCCTTCCGGCTGTGGGAAATCAACGCTACTTCGCTGTTTTAATCGCGTCAATGAACGCTACGGCAACGTTACGACAAAAGGAAAAATTGAAGTCTTAGGGAAAAATATCTACGATGCAGATGTTTCCTTGCCGGAACTGAGAAAAGCGGTCGGTATGGTGTTCCAGCGCCCAAATCCGTTGCCGATCTCAGTTTACGAAAATGTCTTATTCGGATTACGTATCCATTCGCCGATGCGTAGCATGACGCGGACAGAATCCGATCAGATCGTTGAAGAGTCACTGACATCCGTTTTTCTGTGGCAAGATCTGAAGGATAGATTGAAAACTCGCGCAACCTCTCTTCAGCTTGAACAGCAACAAAAACTTTGTATCGCAAGACTGCTGCCCCTTAAACCGAAAATTATTCTGATGGATGAACCGTGTTCCGCTTTGGACGCGAAAGGCACGCGGGCAGTCGAGGAACTAATGGAAGTGCTTGCAGGGACATACACATTTATAATTGTGACACATAACATGGCACAAGCACGGCGTGTCAGCAAAGAGTGTATCTTCATGTTCCTCGGGGAACTCATCGAACATAGAGAAACGCAAGTACTGTTTACGGACCCGAAACACGAAAAGACTTCTGATTACGTGCAAATGCGCTACGGTTAGGTAAACGTATAAATCACTTTGATGGTCGCATCATATAAGCAACAGTTCCAGCACAATTAGAAAACCTCGGTCGTCTTGCTCAATTGATAGAATGAATCGTTACAAGAAGCCTTCATACTATGAATTCCATGACTACTCGCGCTGAGCGAAAACAGAAAATCGTTTTGCAGAGCATCGCCTTTATTATACTCGGAATTGCGTTTGTTGGTCTATGGCATGAGTTGAAAGATGCGCGTGCGACCGGTGGGCAACCAGCATCAGAAGCAATTCTACTAAGTGCTTTGTCTTCTCTGCTTAACAATCTCTACATCGTTCTTTCGATGAGTCTAGTGGCAATTCTGTTTGGAATAGCATGTGCTTTCTACTTAGAAGAATGGCTACCAGCAACCAATTGGATTCGGCGGTTGATTGAAAATTTAATCGCTATTTTGACAGGTATACCTTCAATTGCTTACGGGATCTTGGCAATCCTCATTTTTTTTAGTTACGCTGATACTCTCAAAGAAGCGATTGAGGCTTTTCCCCTTTCTGAGAATATAGAGGCAATACCCTCCCAGATTGAGACTACAGTGTTTTATGCTGAAGCATTAACCTTCATATTGATGGTAATGCCATTAGCAATCAAAAAGACCCAAGAAGCACTTCGCTCGGTAGCAACACCGATCCGTGAAGCAGCTTACGTGCTGGGGGCAAGCCAGTGGCAAGTACTAACAAGGCAGGTTGTTCCGATTGCCTTCAATCGGATACTGGCTGGAGGATGCCGCTCAATGTCCCGCGCATTTGCTATGGCAGCGTTACTTGTTGGTATCTATACATGGCACTACACAACCGAACCCGGAGGAATGTCCGGTAGATTTATACTATTTTTAAGTGTGGCACTGGTCTTGAGCATCTTCTCAAGTACCCTTATATGGGTGCACGGTCCCGACTCGGCACAACACAGTTAATTTTAGTGTGGTGAATTATAAAGAAATGAACGGAGGCGGGAGTTTGAAGTCCACTCGCGAAACCAAAAATGCTGAGTGAAAAAGAGCTATCTATTTTGAGTATCCGTAATCTAAATATCTGGTACGGCGAGAAGCAGATTCTAAACTCTCTCTCTTTTGAGGTCCAGCAGAAACAGGTAACTGCGTTCATTGGACCTGCGAACTGTGGTAAAAGCACGCTCGTCCGATGCCTCAATCGATTAAATGACTTTATACCGAATTTCAGGTCTACTGGCGAAATACTTTTTAACGGCATACACCTAGGGGCTTCAACAGATACCACCGCGCTTCGGAAACAGATCGGAATGGTGTTCCGAAAACCGATACCGTTTCGGTGTTCAATCTATGAAAATGTCGCTTATGGTGCTCGAATTTCAGGAATCAATCAATCTGCACACCTTGATACAGTCGTTGAAGAAAATCTCAGAAAAGTTGGACTCTGGAATGAAGTTGAAAACATTTTGGACGAGACACCCAAACAACTTTCTATAGGACACCAGCAACTCCTCTGTATCGCGCGTGCTTTAGCAGTTGAACCGGAAATTTTGATATTTGATGAACCATGTGGCGAACTCGACCCTATAGAAACTGTTAAGATTGAGACCCTTGTGCGTGAATTGAAAAACGATTGTACACTTATTTTCGCGACGAACAAAAGACGACAAGCCGCTCGGGTTTCTGATATTGCTGGATTTCTTTATTGTGGTGAGTTAATCGAATTTGGGGCAACAGAAAAAATTTTTACAAATCCACAGGACAACAGAACAGAACAGTATGTAACAGGCAGATTAGGATAATATGTTACAAGCAGAGATTAAGACCCTTCAACATAAACTTCTGGAAATGGGCGGACTCGCTGAACAGATGCTACGCCAAGCGATTGAATCTGTTTTAACGCGAGATGAAGCGTTAGCTCGAACCGTTATCCGTACAGATGACAAAATTGACCAATTTGAAAATGAAATCGAAACCTTGTGTATTCAACTCATCGCGCTCCATCAACCCGTAGCATTTGAACTCCGATTTTTGACGATGGCACTGAAAATTAGCCAAAATATTGAGAGACTTGCGGATAAAAGCGTTGCTATCGCTAAACGGAGCCTTGAACTGCTGCAATACCCTCCTGTCAAAATGTTCGTTGATCTACCTTACGTAGCTCAAGTCATTCAGACAATGGTGAAGGATGTCTTGGATGCATTTGTCAACCGGAACGCTGAGCTCGCCTTAGAGATTCGAGGGCGTGACGATGAGGTTGATGAAATCTATGAGAGGATGCACGATGAACTTCTAAGCATATTAGGCGAGCACCCGGGGCTGATTCAACCGGGCATCAGTCTCTTACTCGTTTTCAGACATTTCGAGCGTGTGGGGGACCTTGCTGCAAATATCAGTGAGGAAGTGTATTACCTCGTCAAAGGCGACATTATTCGACACTTGGATACCGACTGCTAAGCATCTGTCCTATCACCTGATTGGATGGGTGTTTCCAATATCTAAAGTCACGCACTCTAAACGCCGTTGTTCATTCGTTTTTTTTTGGATAAAAATGGTGGACATCTCGCTGTGGAAACGGGATTTTAATGTTATATTCTTTAAATTTGTGCCAGATCATGAAATGGAGATCGCTGGCAACATCGAAACGCTTGAAGGAATCCGGAATCCACCCCAATAACTCAAAGTCTAAAGATGAATCGCCGAAGTTAATAAAACGGACAAACGGCGCGGTAACACTTTCCATAACAGGACTCGGCTCTTTAATTATCTCTGGATGTGTATGAGCAACTTCAAGGAGCACTTTTTTGACGAGTTCCACGTCAGAACTGTATGACACCCCGACTGCAACACGAAGTCGGAATAGCTTGCTATCGTGTGTGAGGTTATGGACCGCTTCTGTAATCAGTTGAGAATTCGGGACGATAATTTCCTTCTCATCCAGCGAAACGATAACGGTTGAACGGAGATTAATGCTGCTAATCCTACCGAATATGTCAACATCCATAATCTCCACAAGGTCCCCTATTTTGATGGGCCGTTCAAAAATCAGAATAAACCCTGAAATCAGGTTGGAAGCGATATTCTGCAAACCGAAGCCGATACCGATGCTCAACCCTCCGAAAATTATCGCTAAGTTCGTGAAACTCACCCCAACGGCACTGAGGGCAATAAAAACGCCAATAATGATAAGCGTAAAATGAATAAACCGGAGTAAGATAAATTGCGTATGTCTTTCAATTTGAAACGCTTGTAGCACCTGGTGCCTCAGCACCCATTGGAGATACTTAGAAAAGATAAATACGCCGAAGACGATCACGAACGCATAAAAAATGCTCGCCAAGGTTAAGCCATCTGCATCTTCAAGGATTTCAGTCGGTGCGTCATCTCCAGTGATAGTTGTATCCACAGGTTTTTTAGGCGGTTGAAACAACTCCGAGAGGGGGGAATGAACGAGGTTGGTGAGGAAGCTTATATCAATTCTTGAAATTCTGAATGCCAGACCAATACCAACGATCATAACAATCATGAACAGCAGTGCCAATAGCCGATTTTGGAGAGTGTGTGAGATCCTGAGTCGATGGAAAAGCCGGTGGCACCAACGGTGCAGGAACCCAGCACCTATTAACACGACTATCAGTATGAGGATGAAGGTAATAATGTTTGCGACTGTTATCGGTTCGCCAAAGATGGTTAGAGAATTTTGAAGTAAATCATCAACCTGTTGCCTAAATTCATCCATCAGGTATTATCCCCATTTGTTTTTATAGATTACTGTGAACTGTTGGTCAGTAAATATTGCGGTGGCAGTGTTTGCCGATCCTTGGGTATCAATTGCGACTCACCTTTTATGTACGCGAACTCAATGGTGCCTTCACAATTAAATCGGGCGAAAATCTTTTCCACGATTAATGTCGAAATCTCTTGTCGTTTGATAGCAAGGACTCGATATCTTAATTTGGCGACCACGCCGGATGGAATGAACTCAAACCGGACATAAGGCGATTCACCCGTATCGGCACATATATCGGCTGTAACTTCTCTGGCTTGTTCACACATAATCTGTTCGGCACGCGTGATATTTGAACGATAGGTTAATCGAATAATCACTTCATCAAGGATATATTTCTCGTCTCGTGTGTAATTAATCACGTTCCATCTAAAAAGATATTGGTTTGGAATCATGACGCTGCGACCTGATTTCTCTTCGCCCCCGATAGTACCCCCGACCTGATCCAACTGTGTGTACATAATTGATATGTTCCGTACATCGCCAATCGTTTCCCCTAAGATGACTCGGTCCCCAATTCGGTAGGGTCTTTTCAGAATAACCAACAACCATGCTGCTAAATTTGTGATTGGGTTTCGGAGCCCCCACCCGAATAGTGTCATCATAAACGTTAAGGATAGTCCCAGCAATCCAAAAGCGTCAGAAAAAAGAAAAATGATAGTAGAACCTACGGAAAACATAAACACATAACGCCAAATAAAAAAGAAGCGGTCAGCATTCTCTGGCTTATAGGCGTGAGCATCAGTAAATTTCCGCATCTGCGATGTCAAGCGGAAATAGACAATAACGATTCCAATTATCACGACAACCATTGATACCACAGAGATGTACTTGAAGTTCTGAATTGCGTTCCAAACTTGTAGAAACATAATTAGTCTCCACTACGGGTTGTAGTGCTTAAGGGCAATACCGAAGTGTTTTGTGGTAACATTGATGGGTCTTTCCAAGAATAGATAACCTCTGAATGTGCGTAGCAGAATTCAACATTCTCACTCTCAGAAAATTTGTGAAAGATAATTTTAACAATATCACTGAGGCTTTTTGCCCTATCAATTGGGCGTGTTTTGTAGCGGAGCCGCATCATCACACCGGCATCAAACAATTCAGCACGAATAAAGGGCTCTTCTCCAGTCTTTTTGATAACATCGGCCGTAACTTCCTGAGCTGCGCTCACCAGTATCCGTTCTGCTTCTTCCCAATTGGATTCGAAGGTAATCCGAACGGGTACCTCTACAAGGATATATTCCTCTTCAAGGGTGTAGTTCGTAATGGTTTGTCCGAACAGAATAGCATTCGGAATGAGGATACCGCGTCCGGAACGTTCCTCACTGGAAACTGTTCC
>RKRO01000038.1 GCA_007571355.1 Candidatus Poribacteria bacterium
GTATTGAAAGCGTCTGCGGCGCGTTTTGCTGCGAGTTCTTTTTGGACGTGTTCCCATCGGGTGTTGTCAGGGTCAAGTCGCCGGAGTGTCAGCGTGAGTTTGTGGAGTATGCCCATCGGAAACGCACCGGAACCGACAGCGGGATCCAGGACCTTGAGTTCGGAAATGGCGCGGACGATTGCTTCCGTCTCGGCATCGTCAAAGAATTCGTTCGCATCGTCAAACATCTGGGCATAGTCGAGGAGATAGTGTAAGCGTTCCACCCAGAGTTTTGCGTCGCCGTCGGTTGGATCGCATTTTTGGGATAACGTAGCGACCAATGCTTCTTCCACCATATAGTCCACAATGGCGCGTGGGGTGTAGTAGGAGCCGGTCTGTTTTCGGGCTGTTTCTCCTGTTTCCGGGTTGATGGCGGCGAGTAGGTTTTCGAACACGCTGCCGAGGAGTTCGGGGTCGAGGGCGACTTCTTGTTCGACGGGGGTATTTTCTTCAACGGTGAACTTATAGCGTTTAAGTAGGGGGAGGAGCCCTCGGTTTGCGTCAAAAAAGAGGCAGTTCGGGATAGATAGTTTATGATACTGCTGATCGGAGAAGCAGTCTATTCTGTAGCCGCCTTCTTTTGTTGCCTTGAAGCTGTCGAGGCAGTCGAACAGTCCGCCGTTGATAAAAGGTGTTTGTGCGAAGAGTGCGATCAGTTTATCAGGGTCGCGCATCTGGTCTTTATAGCGATAGCGTGAGAAGTTACGATTACCAGAATAGTCTCTCTTGCTAAATTTACGTTTGTCTATTTCGGTGTTGAGTGTCGCGAAAAAGAGGTTTTGTAGGATGGCGCGATAATAAGAGTCGCCGTTATCAAAGTCATCTTCTGTCAGTAGGTCTTGGATTTGTGCTTTGTTAAATAGTTCATCTGCCACCAGCCTTTTTTCTTTCATGAACCAGATAAAGAGCAGGCGTGTGATGAGACGTATCACATGCTCTTCTGGTTTTAAGGTGCGGTTTTCGTCTGTTGGGAAGGTTGCCACCTCTTTTGCCCATTCAAACCACGCGAAGAGTTTTTGGTAGAATTGTTTATTGAGTTCTTGGATATTCAACGTTTTCGCCCAGGCGTTATGGAGTTCAACGAAGTTGGTAAGGGGATGGACTCTGGACAATTCGTTAAGTGAGAGTTCAAACAAGATTTTGACGTGGGCGGTATGGGGATTGTGAAGGTCTATATCCTTGATGAGGGTTACCTTTTCGAGAACGTCTTTATCTGCGTCTTGCTTGTGCAAACGTCTGTCAATCACTGAGAAGGTCAAGGTTTGCCCGTGCTGGAAGAGGATCATTGCGGGCACCGGCAGAAGTTTGTTGATTTCACGGGTGATGGTCGCGAGTTCGGTGCGGGTATAACTATCTGCTTTGAGTTTGATAGCAAAGAAGACGTAGGCCTCCATGCGGGTATTGTCCCATTGTGTCTCGGTGAAAACGAGTTGTCCCTGACTGCTTTCGGTAATTTCTTCATCTGTGAGTTGGAAGAGAAAGTCGATGGATTCCCAGTCGTCTACCTGTGCGCGTTCGCGGTTGAGCGTTTCAAACTTTTCGAAATCGGCGATAAATGCGTCTGGGTGATTGGATTCCCCGTCTACTGTTCGGTCGCTTTCATAGCCAAGCGTTTTCAGCAGGTGAACGGCGTTGTGCAGGAGCGTGCCGCTCTGAAAGTTTTTGAGTGCCTGTTGGATATTTTTTTGTGTCTGCTGTGCGTTCATTGGATAACCATCCATGTGATCAGTTCAAAGTCCGTTGCGTTGCGTGCCTGTTTTTGGCGTTTCACCAGTTTCCCGCCGCGTCCAGAAAAGAGGTTATGGATATTTCGTTTCTGATAGGTGCGTGTGATAGCGTTGATAGCTTTCGCAAGGAGTCCGTTGTAGTGTGTCATATTTATGCCGTTGTCCGTCTGTACGTCGAACAGGTCGCAAAGTTCGTTGTAAGGCGTTTGGACCCCTGCGCACAGGAGTCGGTACATCTCCAGGATCTGTTTCGGTTGTGCGAAGGTGAATCGGACCTCGCCATCTTCACGGATGTAGACGAGAAAATAGGGGTGTAGCGGGTTCACCTTCTCGTTTCCGGTGGAGTCGCCTTTTTGTCGGAGGCAGAAGACGACTCCGCGGGTAACGATATGGTATTGGGGGTCTGAAGGGGTTGGGACGACGGTATGAAGTCCGTAGGGTGCATCTTTAAGTGCCTGTTTATTGGTTTGAATGTAATTGAGGAGGTCTATACGGAAGTCGTCGAGGGTAAATTCGTTGAGGGCGACGTTTTCGTTGAAGTCCTCGAGGTCCAGGACTTCATCTTTGAGTTTTAGGAGTTGTTGGTCTCGGTATTTCAGGTCGTCGGTGATCATATCTTCTATGGCTTCTGGTGCGAGGAGGTTATCGCCTTGCGTGGTTGCGATGTCCACAAGTGCCATCCGCGCTTCTACTCGGTTTTTGAGTTTGATGTATTGGTTGAGATCGTCGGTGGGCCAGAAATTGACGAGTTGAACGGCGTGGTTGATGTTGCCGATGCGGTCGATGCGTCCGAACCGTTGAATGATGCGGACGGGGTTCCAGTGGATGTCGTAGTTAATCAAATAGTCGCAGTCTTGTAGGTTTTGTCCTTCGGAGATGCAGTCCGTGCCGATGAGGAGGCTAATTTCATCGTCTTTTGGCATAGCTTTCATTTTGCTGCGTTCTTTGGCGATGGGTGAAAAGTTGGCGAGAATGTCGTTGAATTTATTTTTGCCGAAGGTTGTCTTATTTCCGCTGTCGCCGCCGGAGACCATTGCGATGTGGATATTGTGTTCTTGGGTTGCCCATTCTTTTAGGGCGTTGTAGAGGTATGCTGCGGTATCTGCGAAAGCGGTGAAGACGAGTACTTTGCGGTTTGGTTGTCCGTTTTTATCGGTTGTGGGATTTTTGACCTTTTCAGCGATGAGTGCTTTGAGTTT
>RKRO01000443.1 GCA_007571355.1 Candidatus Poribacteria bacterium
GGATCCGCGTCTGGAAAGGTGGCGAAGCGTTAGACCCACCGCCGATTACAGATGATATGTCTGCGGGCTCGCCTGATGATAACTTCATTGATGCAGTCTTAGGGAGAGCGGAGCCGCGCACCAGTCCGATGAACGGGATTATTCAGTCTGAATTGATGGATCTCATCTACGAATCCGCGGAGACAGGCACGCCAGCACGCCCGGAACGTTAAGACGATAAGCGCGGTTTTCTAACCGCGCTTATCACACGCAATGAAAAGGAGAAATTAATTAAAATGGAGTTTACTGTTAATTTAACAACAGAACAAATTATTGATTTTATCCAGCAGATTCCACCTGAAGAGAAAATTGCCGTACTCACTACGCTTGCGGAACAGGCGCACGCCGAACATGCTGAGCAGATACAATACGGTGAAGCAAAGGTCCGTAAGGTGTGCGAAGCGCGAGGGTTGGATTGGGACACTATGACCGAAGAGGAGCGAATAGGTTTTGTTGATGATCTCGTTCATGAGGACAGAGCATGCGACCAATAGTCGTTTATATTTTTAACGTCGCACCTTCAGGGCGCGGGGCTATAGGGCGGATCGGCATCTTCTCATAAGAACGATACGCGAGTTCAGCCAAATGTGGTGTCTCAAGACGAATGTGTCCCGCCGCCCGTGAATGCATGAGGGCATCAAGCACGCCTGTCACCAGGAGCGTCCGTTCTACTGGATATTGCGGTGTCCCTGTCACAAACATTTCCTCGATATTAAGACTCAGATAACTGAAATGTGCATGCGGGGGTCCATTTTGTAAGTAAACCTCTGTGGCATAATGCGTGTCCCCTGCTTTTGCTGCATACGCGAAGTCTGAGACGTAACCATTCAGCATCAGCACTGCGGAACGAAATCCATCACTATGCTCAATCAAAAACGCTATCGGATTCGGACACCCCACGACAAGCGTGCTGTTGGGCCGATTTTCGATCTGCGCGCACGCTGTTTCTGCTAATGCCAGAGACCATTTTCCCGCCTCACCGGCTTCCCAGACGGATTCACCCTCAAGACATTGGGTGGCTACGACACCTGACTCACCTCCGTGTCGGCGTTCAATCATACACTGCAGGGTCTCAAGTGCGTGGAAGCCGTAGGACTCCACACCGCCATAACCGATACCGACCGCTGAGTCCAGTTTGATGTCAAGCGGATGTTCTAAAAACGGTTTTCGCCAACCGAGCGGTAGCGAAGACCCCGCCATGAACGGCACGTCAAGCGTTTTCGCTCTCTCATACATCCAGATCGCGTCGTCCCAATTGTAGGCGAGGTGCTTATCGCAGAAAACCGGCACAGATTTTCCGCTTGACGCGAAGACCCCACATATCTGTTCAAACATATACCGGCGCGGATACATGTGCTGTTCAAATTCGTTATACGGATAATCGCCGTGTTCACCGATAAGCAGTACGCCATCAACCGCCAGTTCGTTGCCACCACGTGTTAGTGCCTGCCGGATACTCGGATAGATAGGAACGTTATGCTCCGCTGCTAAGCCGACACCAATATCTCGTTCATCAACCTGATCCAAATAGATGGATACCAATTCGACGCGTGGTGCCCGATGTCCCGTATCCGTCGGGAAACCTCTCATGTATTTGGTGGCAATCACATCTGCGTGTGAGTGCTGGAAATAAGTGGTAATGATTGCAGCAATTTTTTTAGATTCTGCCATCTCTTTTCCTCTTACCTAACGATTTCGGTGCCGACACCGCCTTCTGTAAAAACTTCAAGCAATAAGGCGTGTGGAATCCTGCCGTCAATAATATGCGTCTTATAGACGCCGCCCATGAGTGCTGTTGTGCAGGCTTCCACCTTCGGCAGCATTCCACCGGCGATGCATCCTTCTTTAACCAACGTATCTACTTCTTGCAGACGGATCGTCGGAATTAGGGATGCATCATCGGAGAGGTCTTGCAGGATGCCGCGGGTGTCCGTGAGCATGATGAGTTTTTCTGCTTGGAATGCGGAGGCGATCTCGCCAGCCATCGTATCGGCATTAATGTTATAGGTCTGCCCCTCAACACCGACTCCGATCGGTGCAATGACGGGGATATACCCGCTTCTATCAAGTGCGGTGACCGACTCGGTATTGACTCCGATAATTTTTCCGACGAACCCTAAATCAACATCAATTTGCTGTCCATTTTCATCTGTCATCTGTGTCTGTTGTTTTTCGGTGAGAATTAGGTTTGCGTCTTTTCCGGAGAGTCCGATCGCTTTTCCGCCGTGCAGATTGATACGTGATACAATCTCTTTGTTGATGGATCCCAGGACCATCTCGGCGAGCTCAACGGTTTCAGCGTCTGTTACACGGAGCCCTTGCACGAATTTTGGGATTTTCCCGACTCTATCCATCCATGCGGTGATTCGTGGCCCGCCGCCGTGAACGATGATGGGTCGGATACCGACATATTTCATCAAGACGATGTCCTGCATAACGGATTGAATAAGCGTCTCATCCTCCATCGCAGCGCCGCCGTATTTGATGACGATCTGTCGATTATAAAAGTGACGGATATAAGGTAAGGCTTCAATAAGCACTTCAGCCGTTTTGTTCATGTTATGGGGTGTTGCCTCTATTTTGCTAAAACATTGTGCGTTACATGTTATATGATACAAAATCCGTGAGGGATTGTCAAATTAAAAGTCGTTGGTTTTCAGTTATCTATGCTCATTGCTCAGTACTCATCTAAATTCTCACTTACCCCTATTTTTAGGTTATGTGACGCAGAGCGTTGCTGTCGTCAGGTGTGTGTGAGCAAGGCAGTCAATGACGGTGTTTGAAAGTAAAATTTCAGAGTATTCAGAGTCCATCGGAAAATTATAGGATTGTGAAAACGGCTGGGAACGCTTGCTATGACTGATATTTGGGCAATTTTAGGTATGCGTATTCGGAACTGTACTCTGAAAATTTCAGCGTACTATAG
>RKRO01000450.1 GCA_007571355.1 Candidatus Poribacteria bacterium
GACAAGCACTCACCTCGATGCTCAGAGCGTTGAAACAGAAAAACCGACAGAGGGGATCGCGGAGATCTCTACAAATCATCATAATGTGATTGATGGCTTGTTTGATTAAGAAAATAAAAATGGAGACCTATAATGTTTGACCAAGTTTTATCGGAAGTCGAGGAACAGTGCCGCGCAGAACGCGTGCCGATGCTCGGACCTGACAAGGCGAAATTGCTCGCGAATTGCGTCGAAAAGGCGAAACCGACCCTAATTGTAGAGTGCGGAACTGCCATCGGTTACTCTGGGTTATGGATCCTACGTGTCCTAAAAAACTTAGGCTCAGGACGTTTGATAACCGTAGAAATAGAGGAAGCCAACGCCCAGCGAGCCCGCTCGAACTTTGAGAGGGCAGGTGTTGCAGACCTCGTTAATTCACGCATCGGCGATGCTGCAGAAGTCCTCAAAACCATCCAAGAACCGGTGGATTTTCTGTTTCTTGATAATAACAAAGACGGCTATTACGCCTGTTTTCAAGGGATCGAATCTCGTCTGACCAACCCAGCAACGCTTGTCGCTGATAACGTCGGTAGACCCGAGCCGATGGCAGCCTATTTGGAGCATGTTCGCTCTCATTACGATTCTGAAACACACTGGTTTGAATCTCGGCGGCGACCCGGACACCGCGACGGAATGGAGGTAAGTATCTATTGCCGCTGAATTGAAAGGAAGTGTTGGTATAATTCTCGGATTGTGCTATTATTATCGCATACGGAGGCATTATCAGACAAACCCTCAAACAATATCATCCTAATGCGGTTTTAATATTTAAACCTTCAGTCAACAACGCAGGTTATACAAAACCCGTTAAAAATGAGGACTCCGCTATATGTTACACTTCACTATTAACTTTCAATTTCGGCAACATCTACGATGGACGACACTTTTGGCCTTATGCTGTATATGTCTGCTATTCGTTCCTATCATTGCCCAGGCGCAGACAGAGCGCGAGCCGCCCCGTATGTCAGCACAACGTATCTCCGAAGAAATCAAGGTTGATGGCGTGCTTGACGAACCCGCGTGGCAAAATGTTGAACCCATCCGAGAGTTATACCAAGTCCAACCCGACGAAGGCGAACCTGTAACAGAACAATCTGAAGTGCGAATTATGTATGATGATAACAAACTGTACTTCGGATTTATATTCTATGATTCAGAAATGGATAAGATCGTCGCGAACGATATGCGTAGAGACTCTCCAGGGTTGCGTTCCAACGATTACGGATTCCTCCTATTGGATACCTATAACGACAGGCGAAACGCTGTTTTTTTCGATTTACGCCAATGAGCGGAATGGAAGACTCCGCCGTCTCAGACAGCGGCGACACCCGAAACGGAAGTTGGGATATCGTCTGGGAGTGCCGTTGTCGGATTAACGCAGACAACTGGACAGTAGAAATAGCGATTCCGTTCAGCCAACTCCGTTTTGAACGCAGTGACACTATGGACTGGGGCATAAATTTCGGACGCGAAATTGCACGGAAAAATGAGATCGGCGCATGGCACGCCGCACCGAAGACTTACGGGCCACTGGGAAAATACCGCACGGAATATTTCGGAACACTTGAGGGATTAGAGGGAATATCACCCTCAAGAAATCTTGAGTTACTACCGTACCTGTTGCCGGGAGCAAGTTACACCTCTGAAACTGATGACAGCACCGAAGGTGTCTTTGGAGCTGGATTAGACCTGAAATACGGCGTAACACCGAACCTAACTGCGGACTTAACTTTTAATACCGACTTCGCACAAGTAGAAGCGGACCAAGAACAGGTGAACCTTACACGTTTCAGCCTCTTTTTCCCTGAGCAGCGTCCATTTTTTTTGGAGGGTGCGAGTATCTTTGATGTCGGGATTCCAGGTGGGGGGCCTGGCAGACCGCCCCCGATACGGCTCTTTTATAGCCGTCAAATCGGATTGGCAGAAGGACGTGCCATCCCAATTCTCGGGGGCGGTAAGATGACTGGAAAAATCGGACCCTATGGGATCGGCATCCTCAACGTGTTGACAAACAACTTTGAAGATGACGAGACAGGAAGTCCCGAAGTAGATATGTTTAGTGAACCGCGCACGAACTATTCCGCGGTCCGGGTGAACCGAGATATTTTAGCCGGATCAACCGTCGGAGGTATTTTCATTAACAAACAAGATGCCGATGCCTACAATCGAACAGCAGGCCTCGACTTTTCATATCGTCCTACACGAGAGATTGATGTCAAAGGACTTTGGTCGCGCACCTTTGAAGCGGATGTCTCAGGAAACAGCAACGCTGTCTACTTCGGCGCGAATTGGCGAACAAATCTGTTCCAACTTGATGGCTCATACACAGACATCGGTGAAGACTTCAACCCAAAAGTCGGGTTCGTCCTCAGGAAAGGTGTCCGACGGCTACAAGGTTTTGCACAATACACACCCTGGCCCCGAAAATTCGGTATTCGCGAGATTCAAGTCGGGCCGGAGATTGACCTCGTTTTGACACGAGAAAACGAATTGGAAACCCAAGATATAACCTTTGATACGCAATTCTCATTTGAAGCGGGGGATAGTATCGGTTTCCAACTCAAGAATACCACCGAAAATCTCCGAAACGAATTCATACTTGAAGAAGTGGAGATTCCAAGCGATGAGTATAGCTTTACTGCGTTTCAAGCATCTATTCGGAGTAGCAGCAGTCGGATGATTTTCGGGGAGGTACGCTTGGAACTCGGACAATTTTATCAAGGCAGTAGACGCGGGTTGCTGTTAGACGCGACCTTCAGACCGAGCGCGAAATTCAGCATAGAACCGTTCATCGAATTTAACCGCATTGCGTTCCCTGAGACAGAATTCGATGCCAACGTTGTCGGTGGACGGATCGGCTATTCCTTCTCAACAACGCTTTTCACAAAACTGTTTGCCCAATGGAGCACCGATAGAGACGTGCTCGCTGCCAACTTCCTTGTCAATTATATCTACCGTCCCGGTAGTGACTTCTACTTTGTCTTCAACCAGAATTACGATACCCGTGACGGGGGTGTTAAACTCCTTGACTGGACCATCGTCGGAAAAATCACCTATTGGTGGAACCCTTAATCCTTTCTAAACGGAAATGGAGATTATTAGTGAAAAGAAAATTTACAATAAAATCAAACACATCTTTGTTTTTGAATTCGGGCTGGCTATTCGCCATCTCGCTCACTTTCCTCTTAATACATAATGCGACAGCTGAAAACTGGACGCAAAGAGCAGAAATGCCTATTCCGAGACTCTTTTTCTCCGTGTCTACTGTTGACAACCAACTGTATACGATCGGCGGTATGCTTGCTGAACCGGTTGATTTTGTTGATGCCTATGATCCGGAGACAGATAAATGGGTTCAGAGAGCGAGTCTGCCATCAGCACGTGCCGGTGTTGTAACCGCCGTAGTCGGCGGGAAAATATACGCTATCGGCGGCTGGAACGGACAAGCACCAGCACTCGGAACCGTTGAAGAATATGACCCGAAAACAGATACCTGGACAGAAAAAACTGATATGCCAACACCCCGCTCCTTTTTCACAGCGACTGCTGTAGAGGGTAAAATTTACGCCATTGGCGGCGTTGCGCAAAATGTGGGTCCCATATTACCAGCCGTTGAAGAATATGATCCGGCGACCGATACGTGGACGAAAAAGACTGATATGCCAGAAGCGCGTTCAGGCATGGCCGCTACGAGCGTTAATGGAAAAATATATCTTATTGGCGGGACACCCACTGTGCAAGGCCCCGTACTCGAAACGGTTCAACAATATGACCCGAAAACAGATACGTGGACAGAAAAAACTGATATGCCGACACCCCGAACGGCTCTGGCGTTGAGCGTTGTGGCTGGGAAAATTTATGCCGTTGGCGGGACATCCGTTGTGCAAGGCCCTGGGCTGACGAACGTTGAAATATACGATCCGAATAAGGACACATGGACAGAGGCACCCGAGATGTCAACGGCAAGAGTTTTCTTAGGCGTTGGGACTATCGGAAATAACATCTATGCTGTTGGCGGTGTTGCAGAAGGATTGGGGCCCGCGATTCTTCCAACCGTTGAGCAATTCGTTCCAAGTGGTCTGAGCGTAACGCCCCTGGATAGATTTCTGGCACGCTGGGGTGAAATTAAGAAAACGTATTAGTAGAACCATGCACACTTGGTACCGATGACGAGATGATGAAACTCGGTGATCGGATTTTGATTGACAATTTTTGCTAAATTTGCCATTATTAATAGCCATTGAAATATTTGGAATGCTTTCAGTCAAACCGTATCAAAGGCGGCGATTTGCAGCACAAGTTTTTTAGTTTGTGGTTTTCAGGAACCGTAGTAATATCGTTAATGTTCACATCACTTTTGTGTTGTAGTTCGTAATTTTTTTTTACTGACGAACCCTAAATAAGGAGCCGAAAATGCGAATGTTAGTTTATTCACTCTTAATGGTAACAGTATTTGTCGGAAGCGTATACGCGGAACTTTCGGAAGATATTGTGTTCCTCGCTACGTTTGACGACGGAAAAGGAGACACTCTCACGGATCTCTCAGGCCACGGAAACGATGGTAATGTTGATGGAAAGGCATCTTGGATTGATGGTGAGTTTGACAAAGCGTTTGAGTTTGATGGCGGAACGTTTATCACAATTGAAAATGCTGGACCTTTAAAAGAACTCACCCACCCGATGAGCGTAGGCGCGTGGGTTAACCCAGATGGTATTACCGGTTGGCAAAATATTGTAGAGATGGACGGCGGAGCCGGTTGGAAATTCGGATTCCACGGCTCAAAGGCTCTCGTTTGGACGACATATCACGTCAAAGACTTTATCGGACAAACGACGATCGCTGAAGGTGAATGGACCCACGTCGCCGCAACATGGAACGGTAAAGAGGCGATTATCTATGTCAACGGTGAAGAAGACGACGGCGGTCCCATCGCAGGAGGCGGTGCCATCGATGTTTCAGGAGAACCCAGCCTTGATATCGGATACCGACGCACTTCTGGCTCATCCCATTTTGTCGGTGGTATGGACGAACTCTGGATCTCTAACGAGGTGAAATCTCAAGCGGAGATTCAGGAGTTTATGAATTCTGGCTTTGATGCAATCCTTGCCGTAGACCCAGCAGATAAACTCTCGGTAACATGGGGGAAACTCAAAACCGATTGACACGTGTTACCAAACCGACACCTAAAACCAAAATACATGCGCGCGAAAGCGCGCATGCCAATTTTGACACCCTCTTTTGTAAGAGCGAGTGTTTTTACTTGGATGTTTTGTCGATCGCGATTCTCCTATGGCAGCACACGCTGCTTACGATTTCTATACTATGTCACTGTCCCCACGGTCTCGCCTGCTTGATGGAGAGTTTACCATCGCTTGTAATCTTGAATTCAATCTCTATAGCACGATCTTTCGTCTGTCCAACGTGACCATAGAGTTGATTGAACTTGTAGTGGATTAAGCCGAGGTAATTATTGAGTTGACGCAGGTAGGCATCCGACAAAATCCTTCCGCCATCCGTCGTCCGGTTAGACATCGTTACCACCCGATAATTGTTGCCATCCGACCAATCCATCAAAATTTCTTCTGGCATAGACTGCTCTTCGGGATTCGTCACGAGATCCTCACCAATCTGCGTGTTGAGGTAGTAATTGCCGATTGTCTGATAGACGACATCATCGGTAACAGCAACGCCATTCGCTAATTCATCTGCAAAATTAGGATGGACAAGCACTCCCATGGCTGTCGTGAGGTGGTCAATACGGTAAAAATCACGTGCTTCAAACGCCCGGAAATTCCAGAGGCTTGCAAACACTTGCTTAATTGACTTTGAGAGGTGCCCTTCGTCTGGCTGGTGTGTGTAAGAATCATAGAGGCCGGCACCACTGAAACCCGGCAGATCCTCATTATTCGTGCTGGAGCGGCACCTGAGAGAGGTCCCCTCTGGAAATGCGCTTTGCAATTCCGAAAGTGCGTCCATCATCCACACTGGCATTCCACCCTTCTTTATCTCTGCCCTAAACTTTTTCAACTCAGCTGTCTTCGTATCCTGATCATTGAGAAATTCCGAATCTTTGAGCATTGCCTCGACTTTCGCGTAGAACCCGTTGTGCTGCATGAACGCATCGTAAAAGTAGAACGGGACTCCAAATCCGTTTGGAACAGTGCCATCAGGAAACCCGAAGGTGCGCAGCGTTGCGACATTCGCTGTCTTCACACCGAAACGTGCCGCATCCGAAAACGTGATGTCGTCAAGCGGTAAAATCTTCGTAACAGAGAGGTCTCGCTTAGGTTTCTGTGTTTTTGATGGACGCAGATCCGAAAAATGTGTCTCCACCTCCTTGGGTGTCGCCTCCCGAATTTCAAAGCCATCGGCGTTGACCGCATAGTAGACATATTTTCCGATGAGCGGTGCAATTGATGCGTTCTCCCACGCCTTAGTGATAAAAGCGTTCGGGACTTTGTCTTGAATAGCTCGGAGGTTAACGTGCGAAAGTGGTGTTTGCCGAACACCAGTGATAACGCCAGCAACTCGCGGCATCTCATTCGGTAAAGTTTTACAAATAACGATGTCGCGTGGTGTGGGACGCTCATCCAATTCCAACACACGCAGACGACCGAATGCTGCTGCTTGATTCAGTGGCAGATATCCGATATTGGCATAAAGGTCATCTTCAAAATAGACAGGGAACTCCGCCGCGTCATAGCGTGCCTTTTCGCGATTATAAATGCCGATCGCTCCCCATAATGGGCAATAACCAAGCCGATTTTTCAGTATGGGCATCTTCGACACAAGCAGATCGTGTGCAAGCTTAATTTCTTCAAAGGGGAAGGCATCGTTGGGATTGAACTCGAAAGTGTAAACCCCCGGTTCGCCATTCGGTGCCGTGAAAAGCGGACGATAACTCAGCACACCGCGCATCTGCCCTTGCCCGCGTCCCAAACCGGCAGCGTCCATGAAACTGCCGTGAGAACGGTGCGTCTCTGTGTTCATGAAGTAAAGTTGTGGGTTCTCTGTATGCGTGTTTTCAATCTGAAATTTTACGAATTCGATGCCAGTAAGCTGCGTATCAATACGGACTTCTGTACCTTGATACGACAGTTTCTCGAAGGTCTCTCGGTCAGGGATTGTGGCAGCACCGTCTCTGAACGCGACCTGCTCTGGGTTCAATCTCGGTCCTGAAGGGCCTCTCGAACCGCGTCCGCCTCTACCGAATCCGCCTCTACCGCGAGATCTGCCTCGCTGTCCATCACGCATTTGACGGATTTCGCCTGTGTTAAACTTGTTACCTCTCTCCGCTTCAAGGCGAGTCACCCTAAACATGAACCTCTGTTCTTCAACACTGAGTTCACCATCTAGATCGAAATCAAACCGTCTCTCGTCTACTGTAAGCTTGCCTTCTGTCCAGGTATTTAGCACGACTACCGTCGAAAACGCTAACACACAAGCAAAAAATGCACCGATAAGATATTTCCGTTTCATCTGTCTCCTCACCAACAATTTGCAGACAGGGTTTGCAACCCTGTCCATAAAAAAATGTATTCATCCTATTAGAATATATGCGTCTCTGTTAAGGGGTACTGTAGGTTGGGTTGAGCAGTAAATGCCGATTGTCAATAACATATCATGCAAACGGACATAGCGAAACCCAAGAATCTGACGAACGCTTATATCAAACTCACGTCTCTGTTAAGTTAGGCAGATAAGGCGTGAATTTGTTCAGAAAAGATGAAATCTCTTTAAAGAAAGTTCAAACTTCCGACTCAATAACGAGATAACTAACGCTTTTTGCTTCCATCTTAATTGGAATCTCAACACTGTAATCTCGGTCAATTTCGTAACGTTCCGACTCCCCTTCGCCTTCACGGATCTTGGCAACATCGGACAATCCGGTATAATAGAGCGGTAGTCTTAACGTCATCTCTTGCAGCGTGCGTGTCGGATTATAGAGCATCGCGAGTCCACAAGGACTGATTTGTGCGTTGGCGTGGAGCATACAATCCATGGAGCGTCCATCTGGACGGCGCACATGAATCAGGTCAGAATTCAATATCAGGCGATACCTTTTGTAGAAGTCCACCCACCTTTTAACGACGATTTTCGTCTCTTCAGCATCAAAAAGCCGAGGCCCGCGATAGCAGGCCATCACACCGCTCCCGAAATTCTGTGCGAGATGTGCTTCATAATCATCAAGGTGCTCGCAAAGCGGCTCAAACGTTGCGGCTTGTCCACCGCCGTGATACGCTACCAACGGAACGAACATCCAACCCATACTCGGTGTCTTTTCATAAGTGCCATCGTAGATATTCTGCCGGGCAATCAGAATCTGCCGCTCGCGGGGCAAACTGAAATTCGTTTCGCGATACCCCATACCGCATTTGTTTGAACCGTTGAGATAATACTGATCCGGCGAATTGATATAGATACCGCGTTTTCGACATTCGTGGTAAAAACGGACACACGCTTCCCATTGGCGCAGCTGCGAATCTTCCAAGCCATTATGGTATGCATGCGTCGTTGAGGCACAGACATCGCCGTGATAAGGACCATCCGTCTCTATAACATCCATTCCAGTAGCATCCATGAAATTCAGGACGCGCTGGAAATAGCCATCTGCCCATCTGCTTGCAAGACAAGCACTCTGTCCGAACCTACTCCCAGGCTCCCCAGTATCTGGGTCAATACAGTTAAAAGCCTCACCCACACCTCGCGAAGCACACATCAGCGTATAACCACCGAGTTGAATATTTTTACTATGGGCATAGTCTGCTAACCCTTTCATTGTGGAGATGTATTCTGGGTCTTCGCTTTCAATATTGAATCCGCTCCCAAAGGTCATAATCACCATCTCAAATCCGACTTCGGCACACTGGTCAATCGCCAAACGGACCGCGTCCGGCTCAGCACTTCGAACGTGCATAAGGATTGGATTCTCTGTGACCTGTGGTGCGACCGTACGATACATCTTGCGGCGTGCAAGTCCCTTTCGCTCGCGGTCATCACTCTCATGCAGAATCTCGAAGGTACGAAAACTTCTGAAAGTCTCTCCGGGTTGAAGAAGCACTCCCGGACCGAGTGGATAACGACTCGTCATCAACAGTGGCATCTGATAATGATAGTCTATTTGCGTTAGATAATCGGCATCGGGTCCCCACTCTGTCGTTTCCATGCCACTGAAGGCGTAATCGCTCTCAACATGTAGCCGATGCTTTTCTTGCTCGTTGACCGCAAGAATTTCACAGTTTAAGGCATCCAATTGAATCGGTTTTTGACTCTCATTGTGAACAGTAATCCACTTTGACATGACCGGAAGGCTTCGGTATAGTTCATAATGCACACAAACCCGAAGGGAGTCAATAGATGGCGGCGGTGAGAACACAACTGCCAGTGCTACACCCGCTGGTGGATAGACTAATGATGCAGCAGAACGCCTTTTTACCCACGGATAGTGTGCTTCAGGCTCTCCGATCCGATATTCACGAAATTGAAATGCGTTCTCATCACCGGTCAAGTCTGCAATCCAATCCGAATCGAGATAGGCATAGTCGGGCTGCCCTTTCAAGCCCCCTACCGCAAATGCGTCTCCGTTAATTGTAAGTATCGCCTCTGGTTTGATGCCGCGCAGAAGGCTGCTGCCGGTAATTTGATTGGTATAATCAACCGTTGCAAAATTAGGTGAAGTGACGAATGTACGCCGGATGAGTCCGTTACTGAGAATCAATTCGGTGCCCCTTTCTTCTACTGAAGCAGGTTGATGAAAGGGTTGAACGAGCCAATCGTTGTGTTGCGATATGTGTTGCATCTTAAATCCTTACTTTGTTGGAATCCGAAGTTCAGAGCGAAACCGCCCATTGTGTTTTTTATATCCTTAATCCAAGTTGCTACTAACAGGCGTTGGTGTTTTTATTTTGTATTTCTGCGTATTTCCAAAGCCTTTTCAAATCCTTTTACCCCGTAGGGGTGAAATGTCTATAGAAACGGCTATGTCTATTGTAAATAGGTGGTAACTTGCGTTCCCATTAGTATAACGCTTAAAGAAAATAACGCAAGAACAATTTGGGACTCAGTTGTCGGTTATCAGTACTCAGTACGCTGCGCTTTC
>RKRO01000448.1 GCA_007571355.1 Candidatus Poribacteria bacterium
GTTCTCGTGTTTGTTGTTTTACTATCCCCTACTTATAAACAATATATTGTCGATACCGTTAAAACTGTGTTTTATGGTAGAAAACAAGAAGCACCACGCCCGAAGGCTTCACCTGTAAAATTTCGACAACCCGCCCTACCGAGCGGTTTGCGCCTTTGAAGGTGAGATTGGAGAACTGTCCTCAATCATATTCAACGCGGATTGAATTACAAACTTCAACAAAACTCGGAGAAAAAAATGTCTAAAGCACTGTTGCTATTAGGAATACCAATATGGTTGAGTATAGTTTCTGGATGTGGTTACGTTTCCAAGTCGGAATACTTAGAGCATATCAACACCATTCGTATTGCACCTATTGAAATCTTGGATGCCGATTTCTCTTACGATAACGCCTCCCAACGTCCTTACGATGAAGTCATTCACGAAAAACTAACGCAACGATTCAACAGGAAATGGCGGGATGGGAACGATTCCGAACTTACAATGCGAATACAAGACTTCGACCTACGGGAACACGATTACGGCCCCCAAGGGCAAGTCGAAATGGTGCGAATGACCCTACAAATCGAATACGAATTCTTTGACAGGGTCCGCAACAACATGATCGCGCAATCGAACAACCACCTTCAAGTTCACGATTACTACATCGTATCAGGCCGGGCTGAACCACCGGAAACCCGTGAAGAGGCTGAAAGACGTATCGTAGAAGAACTGATAGACGATCTTTACAACCAACTTGCGGAGCAATGGTAAGCGAACGTCGTCCGGAGTTTTCTCGCGAATGAAATACATAACAATAGGTATCTTTGAGAAATTCTATCGTTGCTGCTTGAGTGCCTGTCTTTTTTTAAGTTTAATGTTAACTTCATGTGGTACTGAACAAGAAGACTGGACAGCAGTTCAGCATGAAGGCAGATATATTTATGGCGTATGGCACGGCTCTACAGTGAAGAAGACAGAACTGCTCATGTCGGAAATAGCAAAAAACATAAAAGCCGCTCCAGGGCTTTCCGCGGTAGAAAATGCCTTAAAAACGACAGTGGCACCAGAGCATCTGTTACCGGACGGCGTGGACTTATTGGGTTGGGTTCAGTCACGGGCACCTTCAACATATCAAGGGCAAACGCTCTACCGAGATAGGGCTGTTTCGCCCGCTGCTTCGCCCGATCTTTACTACGCTTACGGCTTTCAACGACAAGCAGAGGCGGAATACCAAGCCCCTCAATTCGGTTCAAAACCGTTGATTCTACTCGAAATCTTTGATATGGGAACCCCGGAAAACGCCTTCGGAATTTATAACTTTTACACCTATCCACGTATGAAATTTGAATGGGTGGGCGCTAAGGCGATGCTTTCAGGCGGGTACCTCCGATTTGCAAAAGGAAAGTATTTCGTTCAGATTGAAGGCTATGAATTCGCTACTGGCATCCGTGAAGGCATGATCGCACTCGCGAAAGCCGTAGCAGCAGAGATCAAAGACCCACCACCGGAACCGAGAATACTCACGCACCTACCTAACAACAACAAGATATTTGGAAGTACCAAGTTATTTCGGTCAAATTGGGCACTAAGACAAATATACAGTACACTGCCTGAGAGTGTACCACAGCTGACCGATACAGCAGTCGGTGTCTCCGCATACTATCAAAATAAGCCCAACGCAAAAGATTGGACAGATGCACAGGTTCTTTTTATTATTCGTTTTCCAGACATCGCTACGGCGGAATCTGCTTACCTCTCTTACCGAAACACCGTAGATGTGCTCATAGAGGAATCCGCCGATTTTGAAAAAAGGACAGACAGTGCAGTGTTTATCAACGAACCTTCTCCTATAGGAGGGGTTTCTAACCCCGATCCCCCAAAATAAAGGAGCCTTCTCATGCAAGGCGATTTTGAAGCCTATCTCAACGACTCATTCCGTGATGAAAACGGCAAACTCAATTTAGCAGCTTTGTTGGAATTAGAGGACGAAGCCGATATGGATGTCGCTGTCGTCATGCCGACCCCCCAACCGCTTCCCGAAAACAGTGAACTTGCCGAGGCAATTCGTGGTAATCCGCGTGCCCTCGGTTGCGCACTTGTACATCCGACAGAGCCGGAGCCTGTTGAGCAAGTCAGATTGACGGCTGAAGTGTGGGAAATGCCCGGAATCAAACTGATGCCCGCCATTCACAACTACAATGTAGATGATCCTATCGTACGTCCCGTCGTTGAAGCCGCACGTGACTATGGACTTATCATCTCAATTCACTCTGGCCCTAACAATTGTCATCCCAACCGGATCGGCACTGTCGCAAGTTGGGTGCCCGAAACGCCTGTTATCATGGATCACATGGGGTTCCCAGACGATTTAGACGCGGGGATCTCTGTCGCAAAAGCAAACAAGAATGTCTCACTCGGAACCACTATCCTCCGCTTCCATCGCCGTTGGGGGACAAACCCTGACACCGTTGTTCCAACTGAGGTAAAGAAAGCCGTCGATGAACTCGGACCCGAACAGATCGTCTTCGGCTCCAATTTGCCGGAATACCGACCCATTCAAGTTATTAACGCCCTCAAACGGTTGGAACTCGGCGATGATGCCGAAGCACTAATTTTCGGCGATAATCTTGCTCGTATCTATGGACTCTAAGGACAATGAAGAAAACACCGCTTCATCAAGTCCATAAAACCCTCAACGCCAAATTCACCGAATTCGGCGGTTGGGAGATGCCACTCCAATACAGTGGTATTGTTAAGGAGCATCTCACTGTTCGATCAACTGTCGGTCTGTTTGACCTGTCGCACATGGGTGAATTCGAGATTCACGGACCCGGCGCGAATGAGTTGGCGCAAAAACTCAGCACCAACGATGTCGGACGTTTAACCGATGGACGCGTGTTGTATACCCTCTTCTGTAATGACACAGGCGGAATCGTTGACGACCTCCTTATTTACCGGCATGCGGATAACCACTATATGCTGGTCGTCAATGCCGCGAATATAGAAAAAGACTTGGCATGGATAGAGACTCACAACGACACAGATGCAGAAGTAGAAGATGTAAGCGAAGATACAGCTCTCATCGCACTCCAAGGTCCAAAGGCAATAGACATGCTAAATCCTTTCGTTCCAGAATTGGATGTCTCTGAGATTTCCTTTTTCCGGTTTGTAGTGGATGAGGTTGCAGGCATCCGAACCGTAATTTCACGAACAGGGTACACAGGTGAGACAGGTTTTGAATTATACATTGATGCAAACGGTGCGGAGAATTTATGGCATGCGCTCTATCCTGCTGTGATAGAGGCAGGAGGGCAACCGATAGGACTCGGCGCACGCGATACCTTAAGGCTTGAAGCCGGACTCCGCCTCTACGGTGTAGATATGAACGACGACACAAACCCGTATGAAGCCGGACTCGGCAGATTCGTCAAATCCAAGAATCGCCAATTTATTGGGAAAAACGCACTCCTCGCCGCTAAAAAGAGAGGCATTGAGAAACAGATAATAGGGTTTCAGATGCTTGACCGTGCTGTGGCGCGCGCCGGTTATACTGTTTATCAGCACGGTGAACAAGTAGGCGAAGTGACAAGCGGCGCACCATCGCCGAGTCTGAAATGCAACATCGGTTTCGCTCTTATAACATCACAAACAATATCTGAAGATGATAAAATTGAAATAGAAATTCGCGGTAGGAGACATCCCGCTAAAATTGTAACGGTACCTTTCATCTAATATCAACAATCAAACGGAGAAATCATGGATACCATAAACGACTTTGGATTCAAACAGAGAAAATATATGCCAGTTTTTCCCAAAGCAAACGGTAAAACGACTGTCTACATTGAAGGTTATCCGTGTGAAGATGACGAACCTATGTCCGCAACCGATTTTCACGGCGAACAGATTAACACGCTCGCCGATCAATTCAAACGATACTTCGCAATCAACGAACTCGTTCACATCGCTGTTGACAGCTTTATCTATTATGGTAAAGGCGACATCACAAAATGTGTCGCGCCAGATATTTACATCGTCTTCGGCGTTGCGAAATATCCGTTACGACGTAGTTTCTATACATGGGCAGAAGGCGCAGCACCCGTTGCCGTCTTTGAATTCCTCTCCGACGCGACAGCACATCAAGATCGGACTGAAAAAGTCGACGTGTATCTCAAGGATATAGGTGTCCAAGAGTATTTTATCCATCAACCGGAGTTGAAAAAACCTGCAGAATTTCGCGGGTGGCGGCGGGATCCATCATGGGGTATTGTTGAGATGGAACCGGATGCAGAAGGCGGCCTGTTCAGTGAAGCGTTAAATCTCTACTTTCGCTGGGAGGAACAACACCACACCCACGTTAGGCTGTTGCGTCCGTATCTGCCAGATGGCACGCCGATTACAACATCTATAGAAGAGCAGCACCTCAAAGAAGCAGCAGAAGCACGCGCAGAAAAAGAAGCACAACTGAAAGAAGCAGCAGAAGCACGCGCAGAAAAAGAAGCACAGCGACGGCAAGATGCTGAAAAACTCGCAGCAACTGAAGCGCAACGCCGACAGGATGCTGAAGCAGAATTAGAAAAACTTCGCGCGCAACTCGTGAACTTTCAACGTCAATAGTTCAGTTAAAAGCAGTCGGCACACACTGTGTGCCATAACCCTTTGGAGAAATAAAATGAACTATTACACGAGATTTTTGTTATGTTTTTTAGGGCTCGGGCTATTTCTTTCATTCTCTGATATCGCGATTTACGCCCAGGAAGCTCCCGGAAAAGCCGAAAAGCCAACGGAAACCGACATAATATCCGATACGGCAAAAGAATCTACAGTCCGCATAGTCGGCGGTAACTTTTCGATGCTTGGAGTTGGGAGTGGGTTTTTTGTTGATAAAGATAAAATTGTGACCAATATCCACGTTGTTTCACAGCCAGGTCTCTATACCGCAAACTTATTAACAGTAAGACAGTCTGGCGAGTTGAAAAAGTAAGTGCTTTTGATATAAAGAATGACCTTGTCGTCTTAAAAATTGCAGATGAAGGCACACCACTTCCGCTGCGGAACAGCGATAGAGTCCAAATTGGTGACTCTGTATATGCGGTAGGATTTCCAGCTGCTTACAAAGTAACCGAGGGAACTATACATAACATTGAGAAGAACAATAAATGGTTTCGGATGACAGTTGATGTTTCTGCTGGAAACAGTGGGGGCCCTATTCTAGACAGTGAAGGTGAAGTCATTGGCGTTGCAACTGCAGTTTATGATTCTCATAGTTATGCTATTCCCTCAAACAAGGTCAAAGCATTACTTACTGAAACTAAAACAGAGTCTATGCAACAGTGGCATAAGCGCGAAGCCATACGTGCGGTCCATTATTATATGATTGCCCAAGAAAAATACTTTGCCAAGGACTATAACCAAGCGATAACACATTTAGATAAAGCTATTCAGTTAAATCCAGAGAATACCTTTTATTTCATGAACCGCGGGGCAAGCAAGGATGCACTCGGCAAGCATGATGATGCAATAGATGACTATAATCAAGCAATAAAACTTGATCCAGAGAATATTCGCGCATACAATGCTCGTGGCAGGACAAAGAACCACATTGGAGACTATGAAGGGGCAAAAGACGATTACTCTAAAAGCATCAAACTTGACCACAATAACAGTGAAGCATACAAAGCACGCGGTCATATAAGTCTTAAACTAAAAAACTATCAAGCAGCATTTGAAGATTTTACTGAAGCGATTAGATTTGACCCACAGGATTTAGATGCTAACCTTAGTATCGCTGAGTATTACCGTGATAAAGGTATGCTTGACAAAGCAGGTGAACATATTCAAAAAACAGGTTTAATTACGGAAGACTCATGGATAGTCCTCGGTCCATTTGATAATATAGATAAAATCGGTTTTGATACCGCATATATTCCTGAAGAAGCAACACATATTGACCCAACTGTAAAATACAACACCATAGATGATAAAGTGGGTTGGCAAAAATGCTCAGATGATAAATTAGATGGCAATATCAGGTTTTGGAAAGATGTTGATTGGCGTGTTGCTTATGCATGGACAACCGTTACCTCACCTGATGAAAGGGAAGTCCAATTCCGCTTTGATAGCGACGATCAGGGAAAGGTCTGGCTAAACGGGGTAGAAGTATATGCACATACAGAAACGCATAAAGCGATAGTGGACAGATATATTTTTCCCGTGACACTTAAGGCAGGTACGAACAGTATCCTCGTCAAGGTGTGTGAAGAGGAATATGGTTGGGGATTTTATCTCCGGATTACAGACAAAAATGGACAAGCTTTTGATGATTTGGAAATCAATCGTGCTATGCAGGTTCAAGAATGATATAGTCGTAAAAGGCAGTGTCTACATCCCCGCCTTGAAAGACTGGGTTTTGACATTGAAAAATTTGATAAACGTGAAGGAAAATTAGATGATTCCACAAAACTTAAAATACAACGAAAGCCATGAATGGGCAAGACAAGAGGGCGACATCGCCACCATCGGTATCAGCGACTATGCCCAATCCGAAATCCAAGACATTGTCTATGTTGAATTGCCCGAAATCGGCACCGAACTCACACAGAAAACCGAATTCGGCGTGATAGAATCCGTCAAAGCCGCGTTCGACCTTTACGCACCTGTCAGTGGGGAAGTGATTGAAGTCAACGAATCGTTACTTGACGCACCCGAACAAGTAAACGAATCCCCTTACGATGATGGATGGTTTCTTAAAATTCGGATAACAGACCCAAGCGAACTTGACACACTTCTTGATGCCGACAGTTATCAAGCACATATTGAGGCAGAGCATGCTTGATAGAAAAAACAAAACTTCTACTTTCGCAGATCGGCACATCGGGCCCCGTTCTGAAGATATTCAACGGATGTTGGCGACGCTGGGCTATTCTTCAATAGAGGATTTCATTGAAGATGTCGTACCAACCGATATCCGTTTATCATCGGATTTTACCTTGAGTGGTGCTGTGGAAGGTTCAGAACCTAATTTGCAAACCTATATTGCAAAGTCAGAACCGGAAGTACTGACCACATTAAAACAGATAGCCTCCGAAAATCAGATCTTCCGTTCTTTTATCGGAATGGGCTACCATAACTGCTTTGTCCCGCCAGTTATCCAACGGAACATCCTGGAGAATCCCGGTTGGTACACCCAATATACCCCCTATCAGGCAGAGATTTCACAAGGTCGTTTAGAAGCGTTGCTGAACTTCCAAACAATGGTTATAGATTTAACCGGCCTCCCTATCGCAAACGCATCCCTGCTTGATGAGGCGACAGCTGCCGCTGAAGCTATGACGATGTGTTTAGGAAAATCAATGCAGAAAGACTGGCACAACTTCTTTGTTTCAGAAACATGCCACCCGCAAACAATCGCCGTTTTACAAACACGCGCCGAACCCCTCGGGATTAAATTGCACATCGGAGATCATCGTGATGTCAATTTTGACACACCCATCTTAGGTGCCATCGTGCAATATCCGGCGACAGATGGGGCAATTTACGATTACCATCAATTCGCCGAACAAGTATATGCCGCTGGCGGATTATTTGTTACCGCCACAGACCTGTTAGCACTCACACTCTTAAAGCCACCTGGCGAATTTGGTGCAGATATTATCATCGGAAACTCACAACGGTTCGGTGTTCCGCTCGGCTATGGCGGCCCCCATGCTGCATTCCTGGCAACGCGCGAAGAACTTAAACGGAACACCCCCGGACGAATTGCTGGTGTTTCGCACGATGTGAGCGGTAAAACCGCCATCCGATTGGCACTCCAGACCCGCGAACAGCACATACGACGTGAAAAAGCAACAAGCAACATCTGCACCGCACAAGTCTTGCTCGCCGTCATGGCAGGGATGTACGCAGTCTATCACGGCCCCACTGGACTTAAACAGATTGCGGAACGCGTACACGCGTATACCTGCACGCTAAGGGCAGGACTTGAAGAGCTTGGTCATGCCACCGGAGAATCTCCCTGTTTTGATACTGTTTCTGTTAATGTCTGTTCCGGGACAGACGAGGTCATTTCGCTCCTACACGCCGCGCGCACAAAACAGATAAACCTTCGCGAAATTAATGCAACACACATCGGTATCTCCTTAGACGAAACAACCACCGCTGCCGATGTTGAGGAACTTCTTGAGATATTCGGCGCACAGTCTCCATCTGCACTTCCCATCACTGCGTATACAATTCCGATAGAATTGCAACGTGAAAGCCCATATCTGACGCATCCTGTTTTCAATAACTACCATTCTGAAACCGAGATGCTCCGCTATATTCACAGGCTCCAAACCAAAGACCTCTCCCTTGTGAATGCGATGATACCGCTCGGCTCCTGTACCATGAAACTCAATGCCACGACGGAAATGGTCCCGGTAACATGGCGTGAGTTTGGCGAACTACATCCGTTTGTTCCACAAGAACAGGCAGAAGGCTACCGCCATCTATTTTCACAATTGGAAACATGGTTAGCTGAGATAACAGGCTATAGCGGCATCTCCTTGCAGCCGAATGCAGGTTCACAAGGTGAATACGCGGGGTTGTTAGTGATCCGAAAATACCATCAGAGCCGTGGTGAGGCACATCGCGATGTCTGTCTGATTCCGACCTCTGCACACGGCACAAATCCTGCAAGTGCTGTCATGGCAGGTATGAAAGTCGTCGTCGTCGCTTGCGATTCAGATGGAAATATTGATCTTGACGATCTCCGAACCAAAGCAGACGTGCATCGCGATACACTTGCCGCCGCGATGATTACGTATCCATCAACACACGGTGTCTTTGAGGAGAAAATTCGAGAAATTTGCGATATTGTTCATCAAGCCGGGGGACAGGTCTACATGGACGGTGCGAACCTGAACGCGCTTGTCGGCATCGCGCAGCCAGCGGATATCGGCGCAGATGTTTGCCATCTAAATCTCCACAAAACTTTTTGTATCCCGCACGGCGGCGGTGGTCCCGGCATGGGACCCATCGGTGTCAAAGCACATCTCACAGATTTCTTGCCTACACACCCAGTTGTCCCGGTCGGCGGTAAAGATGGTATTGGTGCCGTATCCGCAGCTCCGTGGGGAAGTCCCGGAATCTTGCCGATCTCTTGGGCATATATCGCGATGATGGGAGCAGAGGGACTCACATCTGCAACAGAAATCGCGATCCTCAATGCCAATTATATTGCAAAAAAACTCGCGCATCACTACCCTGTACTGTATACAGGCAGACAGGGCTTGGTGGCTCACGAGTGTATTATTGACTTGCGTGCCTTCAAAAAGAGTGCCGACATAGACGTAACCGATGTCGCAAAACGGTTGATGGATTACGGATTTCATGCACCGACAGTGTCTTGGCCCGTACCGGGCACAATGATGATTGAACCGACAGAAAGCGAGTCGAAAGCAGAAGTAGACCGGTTCTGTGATGCCCTCATCTCCATTCGTGAAGAGATAGCCGAGATTGAGACCCATGCTGCCGATCCGGAGGACAATGTTCTGAAAAACGCGCCGCACACAGTGGAGATGGTTACGCAATCTGATTGGCATCATCCCTATTCGCGTGAAAAAGCCGCGTTTCCAAAACCGTGGGTACGAGCTGCTAAATTCTGGCCCCCCGTGGCGCGCATTAACGAGGTCTATGGGGACAGAAACCTGATGTGTGCCTGCCCACCGCTTGATGAATATTAATTAACGTGAGTTTGATAAAGACTTAAAGCAGCCGCTTTTCCGCTGAGCGTCGCCCTACCCCCCTGATAAGGGGGATCAAGGGGGGTTGGGTTTCTAAAAATCGCCGTTTTTCGGGGACTCTCTTACTTTTTGGGTGAATGTGCGTCTGCTGGGGAAACCGTTCATATCTTTTTCAAACTGGCGTTAATTATAACCCAAGTTGCCTCTTGGTGTATAACCTGATAGCACAACACAGCACCAGCACGATAAATCTATACAAAACACGGAATAAACCAAATGCAGACACGCCAAAATCCAAATATAGAGCACATCCTAAACATCTTACAAAATTTCCGCGGCATCGAACCCTTGAAACAACTATTCTATGTAGAACTCAACTACAACCGCGCCAACACACCCATTAACGATCTGCCCGAAA
>RKRO01000480.1 GCA_007571355.1 Candidatus Poribacteria bacterium
CCCTTTTCGATACCGAGTGCTTTAAAATCCATCTGAAGCGACTCAACCGTAGCGAGTGTCTTTGTTTTCTCAACAACCTGACCTTCAGGCACTATTAATCACCTTAACCTTTCACAAAGCCAGTATCTCTACTGCATAACCGCTTTATTTTCTGCCTATTGCAAGGATATGTGCGCTCATGCCGAGTATTGATGGTTCCGCTTCCACTTTGCGGATCAACTCTAAAACGACGGAACGCAGGTCGGGGTCCGTCCAATATTTTCCAAACGATTCAAAAAGCCATGCCGGGCCTTGTACAGCAAGTGTTGTTTGATGCTGAAAACCGGCGCCAACCACTTCAGAATTGAGTGCTTCGGGACGGTGAAGATACGCATCCGTAAAGTACTTAAGGTCCCCAGTCGGGTTCTGATGGTAACCCGTTTCAAGGTCGTTTTGAACGATGTTTCTGGAGACCAAGTTTCCTACTATGGTGCCAGATCGTCAAGCATCTGACGGATGTTACGTTCACCGCTATCAATGAACAGCGGTGCTAAGGGGCCTCTGCCGTGCAAGGTTTGAAGCAGCGTATCAATCTGTATCATACGTTGTTGTGATGTACGGCACATGAGCCACCTTTTAACGAAGTCGCGCGCCGGGATCGGGTTCCCGGTTCTCAGTGAACGGGTACTTTTACGCCACGCCTGCCATCTGAAAGTATATCCACACCCCGAACATTCAAGTTTTTCGTCTTTCTTTTTTAGACTCTTGCGGTAATCCCGCCATCGCCGTTTGTAACCACAAGTTGTACACTCGATATTGCCGTGCTGATGGAGTGCGACGCTTTGACATTTGGGACATTGCAATTCAGGGGCGGCTCGCCGATTTCTGGAGGTTCGTTCCATTTGAGGTGGATCCGGTCTACGGACGAGCTCGAGGCAGTGCAGACACGGTAAGAGGACACGGGTCCTTATTGATTGCTTATAAGCCTCCTGCGACCAAGTTTTGCCACAGCTACAGCGCAACACAACTTTTTTGTGTAGAACGGCGCGACAGTCGAAACATCGCGGGGTGTCTCGGAGTGCTTGGCGACAGTCGCGCCAGAGGAGCCGTTGGGTACAGTGTGGGCAGCGAAACCAACCTTCGCGAGTTCCACCATTATTCTTACTAAAGAGCGGGTCAATTCTGCGTTTGATCTTCGTCCTGCATTTTGGGCAGGGCACATGTCCTTCGCGAAAGACATCGGCGACCGTAGCAATATCCGCACAACGGGCGTAGAGTTCCCAACCGACATCGTGTAGCAGCAAATCATCGTAGATGCCGAGTCGGGCGTATCGGTAAAGTTGGCGGATTTTGATGGGTTTTACGCGAGGTGCCCAATTCATAGCGGTTCTTGCATTCCTTTTTGCGACGCATCATATCCATAACAGATATAAAACTACTTAGATGACTAAACTTTGGACAGTTTTAGTTCCACGCTACAGATACAGCATAGCCTTTCAAAACACATAGCACGCCGCTGGCGTGCAAGAAGGGGGATGCCTTTTGCTATAGACATAGCACGCCGCTGGCGTGCAGTCTTTTTCTTTCAGTGCCACGCAGACGCGAAGCTCGGCAAGAATAGAGCCCTTTGAAAACGCAACGGTCACGCGACAAGAACTGTCCAGAGGCTACACAGGAATTTGAACGACCTCTCCGGTTTCAACGCTACGACTAATCGCTTCCAAGACGCGCATGTTCTGATAGGAATCTTCAAGGCTGGAATGCGGTTGTGTTCCTGCTTGCAGGGACTTTGCCCAATGCTGCATTTCTTCGAGGTAGCCGGGTCTGCCGATGCCGTGGTATGCAGTGTTGATGTCCCACTTTTCAGTCGGTGTATCGGCATAACCGCCGCCGAAGCCGAGCCATGTCGGATTCCGATAACGGCGCAATTCGCGCGTTTCAAACACCTGAATTGCCTGATTGCCGGTGCCTTTAACGAAAACCATCGCTTCCAAGACGGGCCCGGTGCCGAGCGTCATGGTACCCATACCGCCGTTCTCATAACGCAGGTTCACAGATATTGAGACAGTACTGGATGCGGCATCAACTGTGCCTGTGGCGTAGACTTCACTGACCTGCCCCATAAAGAAACGCATGCAATCGGTGGGGTGGATCACCTGATCGAGCATGAAGGGCCATGCAAAGGGGGATCCGGCCTCCTGAAGACGGGGCCCCGGTGCAAGGTATCGGGTATGGTATTGGCAAGCTTCGCCAAACCCATCTTCGTTCATCAACTGTTTGGCAATCTGATGCGCGGGGGCATGTCGCCACATGGTGCCGACCATTCCTGTTTTACCTGTCTCAACAGAGGCATCAACGAGCATTTTCGCGCCTTCAGTGGTGGTCGCAGGCGGTTTTTCAGTATAGATGTGATAGCCTTGTTGGAGGCATACAATACCGATGTCTCGATGCAGTTTATCCTCCGGTCTACCGACAACAGCGACTGCGTAGAGGTCTTCATTTTTGAACATCTCGTTGTAATCGGTGTAGTGGCGGCGTGCGCCGAACCTTCGGGCGTTTGATGCTGCCTTCTCTTCAACGAGGTCACAGGTAGCAACGAATTCAAATTCGGGTATCATCGGTATGCACTGTTGCAATTGTGTGGACATAGGACCACAACCGATAAAAGCGACTTTAATTTTATCCATAGTGTGCTATTCTCCAATTCGTGTTTAGGTGAGGTCCTTATTCAAAAAGTTGTGTGACTCGACAGGAAAACCCCGGCACGACCTCTTCACCGGTAAGTGTGTCGGTACTCGTAAACACCTTAATGTCTGTTTCGGAACGATATACTGTTACTGTTTTCATGACAGATTCAACAACCCATACCATCTGGGTGCCTGCCTCGAGATAAGCTTGTACCTTTTCAGTGATGCGCCACTGAACATCTGTGGGTGAGACGACTTCGACCGCAAAATCAGGTGGAATTGGGGATCCCTTGCTCTCATCTTCAGGCAGGCGGGCGGTTGAAAGAAACGCGACATCGGGTTTCATCCCGCGTTCCCCGACTTTAAATCCCGCTTCTACATACACATCTCCTAACTGGTTTTCGCTTACATACGTTAACAAATAACGTGTAATTTTCGCACTAATCTTTGCATGTCCCAATGATGGAGACGACATCGGTACCAATTCTCCTTTAATGTATTCATAGCCTTCTATATCGCGGGCAAGAAATTCGTCTACTGTCATTGTAGTGTGTTCGGGCGGATGTATTTCTCGCGCGACTTGGGAAACTTCTTGTACATCCATTTTTGTTCCTCCGTAATGTGTTTAATGTCTTCACGTACAGATAGACAAAGAGTATTGTCCAAAAGGTAGTTAAATTTAGGACTCCTGAAGAAATGCATAAGTCCTACTTGACGTTCTTGTGGCGGATCGGATTCCGTTTCGGGTTTAGATGCTTGTCGCTGCGTCAGTCGCTCAACAGCATCAGCGAGTTTTTCGTGTGCCTTCATTGCACGCCAACTGACAACCATCCAAAAAATTGTGCTGAATATACCTAACAGCATCACCAGAATAGTAATACCTTGCAGATTTTCCATTTGTCTGCCTCCTGTCATCAGAATAAGAAGTAAAACCTTTAAAGATAGCATATCCGATTTTGCTGTGAAAGTCCAGAAAAAAGAAGCATTCTGACACGAGGTTCCGCGCCAGAATGCTTCAGAGTCAAAGCGTTTCAACATTATACATTCGCTCTGTAAGGTGCCAGAAATTTCCGGAGTTGCTGAATCGCGGCGTTTTTGCGTGAGGCAACGGTTCCGATCGGACATTCGAGGATCGTCGCGACTTCTTGATAAGACAATCCTTGAACTTCTGTCAAACGAAAGACCAATTGGTGTTCTTTTGACAATTTACCGATTGCAGCCTGAATCGCCTCGTAAGTCTCTTTAGCGATGAGCAATGCCTCCGGTGAGTAGCGTGTATCTGCTACAGCGACGGCAATAGGGGGCGAATATTCATCATCCCCGTGGGGTTGTGTATCCAATGAATAGACCTGAGGGTTCCTCTGCTCTTTTTCCAGGTGTTTTAGACAGACATTCCGTGCAATGTGATAAAGGAATGTTCTGAATTTGGCGATGGGTCGGTACGTCGGGACGCATCGCCAGAGTCGTAGAAATGTTTCCTGGCAGAGATCTTCCGCAAGCGTCTTGTTTTTGACAAATCGATAGATAAAACTTAAAGTGTTCGCGTAGTGTCGATCGGTTAAAATTCGGAATGCGTCTCTGTTTCCATCCTGTACAGAGAGCATCAACTGTTCGTCAGTCTGTAACATGCTTGTCTCCTCAAACGAGGAGCGTTTCAAGCGAAGGCGGTTAACCTTCCTCCCCTTAGCGACTTATAGTGGAGGATGCCTGCTTGCTCGCTCCTTGGCCTGTGCCTTCTCCATAATCGAGTCGTCGTCCAACAACGGTGCACGTCGGCAGTTTTAGATGCCCGTGCCTTTCTTGAAGTGCGCTCTCCGAAAGCGCAATCTCTATTCTTGCTTCTACTACCACTATTCCATACACGCTTACCAACTGCCCAAGTGTGAGCCGTTGCCGTTGTTAAACACAAAACACTTTGATACATTCTATAAACCCTCCTCTTAGGTTTAATCAGCAGACAGAAGTGATATTTGATGCCCCTTTTTGGGTCATAAAAAAAGATTGTTAATGGTTTAACCCATATACTTTAAAATAATTCATTTAAAATGAAAAAATTAAATTTTCACTTATATTTTTTTCTTTCCGTGGTGTTTTTGCTATGCAATTTCTGGCTGAAACGGTTGTAATGAGAGCGAAGGTTCGCCGGTTGTGAGCAGTTCAGCGATGAGTTGTCCTGTGACAGGAGCGAGCAGAATCCCGTTTTTGAAATGTCCGGCTGCTAAGGCGACGTTGTCATATCCGGGTAGATAGCCGAGAAGCGGTCCCTTTTTGGCATAGGGTCGTAAACCTGCCCACGTTTGTACGAAAGTGGCGTTCGCGAGTTGCGGTGCAATGGCGACACCTGCATCAATCAACTGCTTCGCGCCGTCCACGGTTGCCGTTTTGTCATAACCGACGTATTCGACAGTCGCACCGAGTAGGATTTTGCCATCTGCTCTCGGTACGACATAAATGCCTAACCCATCAACGATATGTTGGAAGAGCGGTAGCATCGTTTCAACAAGGACGATCTGTCCTCTCACGGGTTCGACTTGTATAGACACGTCGAGTTGCGCGATTAATGTGCCTGCCCAACACCCAGCGGCAATCACGAAGGTATCCGCATATAGGGTTTCGCCGTTGACAACGACACCGATGACGCGTGCGTTCGCTTTGACGAAATTCGTGACGGGGTTACCGAGTCGGAAACGTGTGCCGAGTTTTGCGGCACCCTTTGCGAGGGCTGTCACCATCTTTGGGTTGCGTACGTGTGCATCTTCAGGAAACAGGACTGCGCCAGCGATGGATTTTGCGAGTGCTGGCTCTAACTGCCACGCCTCTTCCGCTGTCAGAACTTCTGCTGAAAACCCGCGTTTCACACGCCGGTCTGCGAGTCCGATGAGTCCCGCTGCCTCCGCTTGATTGAAAAAGACTGACAGTGTACCGGATCGGATAAACTCGATATCTATCTGGGTTTCTGCGCGGAGTTCTTCCGCCAACGTCGGATAGTGTGCAAGGCTTGCGCGGCAGAGCGTCGGATACGGTTCGTGTGTTGAGGCGTGTGCGGTTAAAATCCCTGCCCCAGCCCATGAGGCTTCCGTCCCGACACTCGTTGCTTTGTCAATGACTAACGGTTTCACGTTGCGTTTCGCGAGGTTGTAAGCGATAGCACATCCGATAATACCGCCGCCGATAATGATGACATCTGCGTGATCTCGGTTCAAGGTTTCCTCCGTTTATCAGGCTCTATGTGAGAAATAGTTTAGCATACGAATCCATCGCTTGTCAAACTTGCGTTACGGCACACTATTTTGCAAACTGCTTCGATGTTGTCCGAATCGCGGATTGCCGTGGATGATGCCGATCATACGGATCTATCTTTCGTCTCTCGTAGAAGTAAGATCCGTATAAAAACTCTGGCTATACACATTTTCGGATGCACTTTATAGATTGTTAGTTGAAATTTCAGCAAATTTCGTGTATAATTTTAGGTACAGGAGTAGTGCAAAGTCAACTATTTTTAACGTATAAGCGAGTTTCAATATTAGATATGCACATGGTACGGCAATGCTGGGCGGGGCAACTCCGCCCTTACGCGCTTGGCATTTGCCCTGCATTAAAAAACCGAAAGATTATTATCTAATATCGCTTAAGAAAGGTTTAATTCAATGATCCTTGGAAAAGTTACCGGGACAATCGTCGCGACGCAGAAAGATGAGAAGCTTATCGGTAGTAAATTGATGGTTGTCCAAGATGTGGATCTGAATGGAGAAGTCGACCGGAAATATACAGTCGCTGTGGATGCGGTTGGCGCAGGCATCGGCGAGATTGTCCTCGTCGCAACGGGAAGTTCTGCGCGGCAAACCCAAGTCACATCGAACAAACCGGTTGATGCCGTGATCATGGCGATTGTTGATACCGTAGAAGTCGCTGGAAAAGTCCGGTATTATAAGTAGAAAACGAAGTCGGGGTTACAAACCCTTCCCACACGCGCATGTATAAGGGAGCAAAATAATGGAACGTGAAAGCGTCCGCGCTGAAACGCTCCGCCAGCGTGACGGACTCGCCCCAGAGACCCGTGCCGTGTTCAGTCGACAGATTGTTGATACCGTCATGCATTGGATACAATATGAAGGTTTAGATGCTGTGATGCTCTATTTGAACATGCGGAGTGAGGTAGAAACGGACGGTCTCCTTGAAGGATTGCTCCATGCAGGAAAGCGAGTTGCCGCGCCTGTCATGAATACGGAGCGGAACTGCCTGATACCGCGGCGAATACAAAGCGGAGAAACTAACTTGGTTCGCCATCGTTACGGTATGTTGGAACCGAGTACAACGTGTCCGATTTTTCCGGTCGAGCAGCTGCAGCTCATTGTTGTTCCCGGGATCGCCTTTGATCGGAGAGGATATCGCCTCGGATACGGTAAAGGCTTCTATGACCGGTTTCTCGCGAACTGTCCACATGCCATTCCAATCGGGTTGGCATACCAGATACAAGTTGTAAAAGACACGTTTCCCGAAACATGGGATGTGCCGGTTCAGCACGTTTTTACGGAGACAGGTAGGATAGACGTTTCGTTACTCGGCAGCAATGAAAGGTCTTAATTTTTCGAGCGTCTTTGCGCCGATCCCTTTGACCTTCTGGAGATCGTCCACGCTGCTAAAGTCGCCATGTTGCGTTCGGTAGTTGACAATCTTTTGTGCCGTTGCCCCGCCGATATTCGGCAACGTTTGGAGTTCTTCTACAGATGCGGTATTGATATTCAGAAGTTCCGGTTTGCTCGGCGTTCCGGTGTTCGTTCCATTTTGTGGGCGAGCCCCGTTTGGCACAGCGATCAGATCGGGTTTTCCGAGGAAGATCGCAGGTGCGAACCGCCGTACCCCCCAGAAGGCTGCCCCCGCCAAAATCAGGACCATGAGAAAAGTGACTGCCCTCCAATAGTGTCGTTCAACGGCGTTTTCTATGTTATTCATCTCAACCTTCCTCTACCCTGTTCTGCCTTCATCATAGATGGATTGCGTTTCCTGCAAGTGCCGCAAGCGAACAGTTTACGTTATGGTGAGTTTGATAAAACGACGGGCAATGAATTGCCCTACTACGAACTGCCCCTGACGACAAAACAGACGGGCAATCAATGGTTTCCCTACGACGAACTGACAATCCATCTGAGCACATTCTTTATCAAACTCACGTTACGTTACAAACCCCTCGGAGAATCAATGCCCTTATTCGCAAAACGATGCCTGCATGGCTAAAATCTGGGCATTCACAACTTGGATTATTATACCATGTTTTTAGAAAGTCTACCACCTCTTTAAGTGAATGCGGGAAGTTTGTTTTTAGGGTCGTCTGGAAGGTGTTCTGTTACGAGTCAATTTTAGCGTTAAGCGGATAGGATTGTTCATAGAAAATAGGCGAGGGATATAAAAAAACTGGATTATGCTTGATATGGAAACCGCTCTCTGCTAAAATAGGCTGCAAATTTGTATTTGGAGAGAAGTTATCGTAAAGCCCATACTTGTTGAAACACATCGCGCCGAAGCGGTGCCCTCTGCTTCTCCCCTGCTTGCGGGGGGGAAGGGGGTATCCTTGTCCAAGTGTGCCTCTATTTTTGGATGTTACGATAAATATTTCGATGTATTGGGAATGATAAGAACCGTCAAAATATAAGGGGTAAAATATGGCAGATACCAATGAACGTGTCGCAGGGGGCGCGCTTCCCGATTGGGAAGTGACGGAACTTCCCGAACCACCGAGGTATCAATTTGGAAGAGCGTTTCGGAGCATCTTAGGTCCTGGTATCATTGCGTTAGGGGGTTCGATCGGTAGTGGGGAGTGGTTGTTGGGGCCGGCAATCACTGCGCAGTACGGGGGAAGCCTACTTTGGATCGCGACAATCGCTATTTTATTACAGGCGATCCTAAACACAGAGGCGATCCGTTATACGCTTTACACAGGCGAACCGATGTTGAGTGGCTACATGCGGTGTAAACCGGGCGCGCCGTTTTGGGCATCTTTCTATTCGGGCGTTAACTTTTTTGGGATTTGGCCCGGGTGGGCGATGACGGCTGCGACGGCACTCGCTGCGGCGTGGCTTGGCTATATGCCCCAAGATGCGGATAGCGGAACGGTGCGCCTGTTCGCCTATCTGATTTTCTTCGCGTGTTTAGGGATTGTGCTGTTCGGTGGCAAGATCTACAACGCCCTTGAGAAGGTGCAGCTTTTCATGGTCGTCTGGATTATTGGCTACCTCGTTGTCATTGATTTGTTCTTGGTTCCACCCAGCGTGTGGTGGACAACGATCAAAGGCTTCTTTAGTTTCGGTTCACTCCCGACACCCGGCCCTGATGGACAGGTCGATTGGCTGTTGCTTGGAGCATTCGCTGCGTACGCAGGCAGCGGTGGCTTGGGCAATGTCACAATTACGAATTATGTGCGCGATAAAGGATGGGGCATGAGCAGTCTCGTCGGGGCAATTCCATCAATGATCGGTGGACAGAACGTGACGCTCTCACACTGGGGCAAGGTGTTTCGCATCTCACCGGAAAACCTCAAACGGTTCAAGGAGTGGTGGAAATACGTCCGATTTGAGCAGTACGGCATCTGGCTCATCGGGTGTTTTATCGGGATCGCGCTACCGGCGATGCTCACCATAGCGTTTGTGCCTGCGGGTCAAGAGATAGATCAGTGGTCAGCGGCGGGTTTCCAAGCGGAGGGGCTCGCTGAAAAAGGCGGTAGGGTGATGTGGTATCTGACACTGCTCTGTGGTTTCTGGGTACTGTTCTCAACACAACTTGGGGGCGTGGACGGTGTGCCCCGGACCTATACCGATATTATATGGACAGGGTTGAAACGTGCGCGAAACCTCGGTGAACACAACTCGAAATGGATATATTATCCCATCCTCGGTGTCTATATCTTGTGGGGTATCATCGCGATGTATCTCGCCAAGCCGTTCTTTATGATTCTGGTATCGGCAACGATCGGTGGGTATCTATTGGTGATTACGGCGTTACACACGCTTTACGTCAACCGGAAGTTCTTGCCGAAGGAGATACAAGCCCCTCTGTGGAAACAGATTGGGTTGGTATTGTGTGCGGGCTATTATTCAATCTTCGGGACTATCACTGTGTATCAAAAGGTGCTTGTGCCGTATATTTTCCCAATTTTTGGATAGAATGCCGCGTCGGAGGGGTAGCAGTTATCGTAACATCCGAAAACAGATGCACACTTGTCCGAAACCCTCTTAGCAAGGGGAGCAGCTGTAGCGTCCACTGTCAGTTTGCGGCCACAGACGCCCCCCTCCCCCCTGCTTGCGCTTACTGTTACCCATAAGTTTTTGTATGGTGTGTCCGGGCCTATCTCTAAGGCGTAGGGTTCTCTGGTGTTTCGTGAAAAAGGGCGAAGGTGTTAGAAATATCTGTCAGGCGTTGCCAGCCACGCCATAAGACCATCACACCGGGGGGGCCA
>RKRO01000370.1 GCA_007571355.1 Candidatus Poribacteria bacterium
CAAAGAGACCCGTCTGGGGTTCCGTCATTTAGCGTATGCTATGATTAACTTTCGTATAACTTTCAACCATTCATAAACCGTACTCGCTATGAGTTCAGTGCTAATACTACTTATAACTTTAACCTGCGCTCTATCATACGTTTTCGCTCAGGATTGGACGCAAATGCGTTTACCTGAAGGGGCCAGAGCACGTTTGGGTAAAGGCGGTGTCGGCGAGGTTAGGTATTCCCCAGATGGAAGTCTCTTAGCAGTCGCCAATGCCATCGGCATTTGGATTTACGACGCACGCAGCTTTGTGGAGCTTGATCTGCTCACTGGACACGGAGAAGGAATCACAAGCATTGCGTTCAGTCCTGATGGTCGAACGCTTGCAAGTAGTGGTTCCGACGAAACAGTCCGGTTGTGGGATGTTGCAACAGGCAGACACAAATTAACGCTCACGGATCATACGAAATGGATTAACTGCATTGCGTTCAGCCCCAACGGCAGTATCCTCGCCGGTGGAGGTACGGACAAAACAGTGCATTTTTGGGACCCCGTGACCGGAGAACACAAAGCGATACTTATTGGACACATGGAGGGGATCAGGACTATCGCCTTTAGTCCGGACGGGAGAACGCTCGCCAGTGGGGCTTGGGATAATACGGTGCGCCTCTGGGACGTTGCTACAGAAACACAGAAAGCCGTCCTGACCGAATATACCTTCTTCGATGAAAACATGTCCGGCATCTCTCATGTTGCTTTCAGTGCCGATGGAAAGATATTGGCAAGTGCCGCTTTCAATGAAGATATAGTCCGTCTTTCGGATCCTGACACCGGAGCAGAGAAAAAAAATCTTGATACAGCGGATATTTCGAGCCTGACTTTCAGTCCTGATGGTCGTACACTCGCCACCGGTAATAGGAATCGCTTATTACAACTATGGGACGTTACCAGCGGTGAACGCAAAACAGTTTTGAGTGGGCACGCGTCGAATATCAATGCTATCGCCTTTAGTCCAGATGGTAAAACCCTCGTAAGCGGGGGCGGTTCGCAGCTGCTGGTATGGAATGCACGGACGGGTGCACAAACAGGCGAAATTAATGGGCATCTGCGGAATGGTTGGCGTATCGCATTCACCCCTGATGGCAGCACCCTTGCAAGCGTCGTCGGTGGTAGACCTACCGTACATCTATGGGATGTCGCTAATGGACAACATAAAGCGACGTTAATGGGCGCGAGGATTCATGACTGGATCTCTGATATTGCCTTCAGCCCTGATGGCAGCACCCTTGCAGGCGGAAGCGGTTGGCATATATGGCTATGGGATGTTGAAAATAAACATCTTGAAGCAGTCGTCAAAGGATTTACAGGAAATGGAGTCTCTGGCGGTGGGATCCGGGCGATTGCGTTCAGTCCGGATGGCCGCTTCCTTGCAAGTGGAAGTGGACATACAGACATGAAGATACAGATATGGTATGGTGGACGCACACACAAAGCGACACTGACCGGACATAAAGATGCAATCACGTCTATCGCGTTCAATCCTGACAGTCGGACCCTCGCAAGCGGGAGTTCGGATCGCACCGTGCGCTTATGGGATATTATCAGTGAAACACATATCATCACACTCACTGGGCACACGGATGGGGTCAACGCGGTTGCTTTCAGTCCTGATGGACAAACGCTCGCAAGCGGCAGCCGGGACACCACCATCCGCCTCTGGGATGCCGTCACGGGTATGCATAAAGCGACACTGATGGGACACATTCATAGTGTTGAAAGTGTCGCTTTCAGCCCTGATGGTCTGATGCTTGCAACTGGTGGGAGTTGGAATGATAAAACAGTGCGGTTGTGGGACGTTGAGACCGGCATTCAACAAATAACACTCACCGGACACACAGGAAGAATCTCAAGCCTTGCATTCAGTCCAGATGGACGCACACTCGCGACTGGCAGTTGGGATAGCACTGTACTTCTCTGGAATATCACACCCGAAACTGCAGCTCAGCACATCGTCGAGGATGTAAACCGAGACGGTATCGTAAATCACCACGATCTGGTTTTTGTCTCTTCCCATTTTGGACAATCCGGTGTGAATGCAGCAGACGTAAACAACGATGACGTTGTTAATATTGTGGACCTCGTTTTGGTCGCTGGCGCACTTGGAACAGGAGACAGCGCGCCTGCTGCGCATCAGCAGTCTATAGAAACACTCACCGCAGCAGATATCCAACTGTGGCTATCTACTGCTCAGCAAATTGAAAACACAACACCAACTTTCAAGCGCGGCATCGCAACACTCGAATTCCTTTTGACGATGTTGGTCCCCAAAGAGACAGCACTACTGCCAAATTATCCAAACCCATTCAACCCAGAGACATGGATCCCGTATCAGTTGGCTGAACCAGCAGATGTGACCCTGCACATCTATGCTGCCAGTGGCGCATTGATTCGGACATTCACCTTGGGGTTCCAATCTGCCGGCATTTATCAAAGTCCAAGTCGAGCCATGCATTGGGATGGGAAAAATGAACTTGGCGAACAGGTCGCCAGTGGCATCTATTTCTATACCCTCTCCACTGGACAATCTACAGTGACCCGTAGAATGGTAATACGGAAATGATGAGTTACTACTTGTCAGTTAAGAAACCTCTTTAACTAATGACTCTCTGTAAGGCAAACTGATAGCCGACAACCATTATAAAACAGGAGACAGACTCTATGAAAACCAGACGATTTTCAACCCTAACGCTACTGATGGTTTCAACTCTATTTATACAAAACGCCTCCGCCCAAGATTACACACAATGGCATTTACCTGACAGTGCTAAGGCACGTATAGGGAAAGGTTGGATGTCTGGAAATGTCGCCTTCTCGCCCGATGGCAAGCTGATCGCAATCGCAACTTCCATCGGCATCTGGATATACGACGCTCACACGACCAAAGAACTGGCACTGCTCACAGGACATACAGATAATGTTACGAGTGTTACCTTTAGTCCAGATGGCAATCACCTCGCGAGTAGCAGCGATGACGAGACCGTCCGCCTCTGGGATGTTAACACTCACACGCAGCGCGCAATACTTACGGGCCATAACTCTTGGGTGAGCAGTGTCGCCTTCAGTCCAGAGGGTAGGACGCTCGCAAGTGGTGGTGGCGGCGACGAAACAGTACGATTCTGGGATGTCGCGACAACTACACTTAAAGCGATCCTTCCCGAACACGAAAATGATATTGTTCATCTCGCCTTTAGTCCAAATGGCAATACGCTCGCAAGTGTAACCGACAATACTGTATACCTCTGGGATACGACCAATTATGAACGCAGAATGACTATCACAAGGAATATAGATAACGGGGATATCAACTTCGTCGCTTTCAGTCCGAGTGGAGACACCCTCGCTACTGGAAATTGGGACGACACGGTGTCTCTCTGGTATGTTGCAACCGGTGAACTTAAAGCAACACTTACAGGACATACAGCACACGTACAGAGTGTTGCGTTCAGTCCTGATGGCAACACGCTTGCCAGTGGTAGTTCCGATGGAACGGTCTGCCTCTGGGACGTTGAAACTGCTACGTATAAAACTACGCTTATCAGGCACAAGGATTGGGTCAAAAGTGTTGCGTTCAGTCCTGATGGCAACACAATCGCAAGTAGTAGCACCGATGGCACAGTCTGTTTCTGGGACGCTGTCAGTCACGACTGCGTTGCAACGCTTAACGGACACATAACAGAATTTGCCAGTATCGCGTTCAGTCCTGATGGACAAACACTTGCGAGCGGCGGTTGGGACAAAAAAGTGCATCTGTGGGATGTTGCAAGTGCAAAATTAAAGGTCTCTTTTACTGGACATGCAGATGAGATCAGGGCGGTCGCGTTTAGTTCCGATGGATCCACACTCGCAAGCACTGGTGGTTTCGACGACCCAACGATACGTTTATGGGATCCAAACAGTGGCAAACTTAAAACGAGACTCGTCGGACATGGGTGGGGTGGTGTCAATGCTATTGCTTTTAGTTCTGATAACCGCTTGATCGCGAGTGCTGGTAGCGACGGAAGAACGTGCTTATGGAACGCTACCACTGGCTATCATCGAGCCACATTCATTGGGGAAGTTTCAAATGTTGCCTTCAGTCCTGATGGGCAAACGCTTGCAACTGCTAATGGGCGAAATGGGTTCCGTGTTCAACTATGGGATGTTACCAATAGAGCGCATAAAGCGGAGATCCGTGAGCGTTCTTATGCGCTGGCATTTAGTCCTAATGGACAGACGTTGGCGACCGGATGGAGAGACATATCGCTGTGGGATGTTAATAGCGGTGTGATCAAAACCACACTCAGTGGACATACTGATGGTATTCGCAGTATAGCGTTTAGTCCAGATGGACGTGTACTTGTCAGTGGTAGTAACGATACCACGATGCGGTTTTGGGATGTCGAAAACGGCACTCAGAAAACTGTACACACTGTACATAATGCGGGTATCACGGATCTTGTATTCGCCCCGGATGGACAAACACTCGCAGCCGCAAGTAATGATGCAACTGTACTGCTGTGGGATTTTCCACTGTTGATAGAAAGCGGATGGGAAGCATCACAACTGACGAAGGATACGAATCTTAATGGTGTTCTGAATCCAGTCCCCCTTTTTGTAGAACCGATACCCAAAAAGACAGCACTTCTCGCGAACTATCCCAACCCGTTCAACCCAGAGACATGGATCCCGTATCAGTTGGCAAATCCCGCTGAAGTCACAGTTTGTATTTACAAAGCGAATGGGACGATGATCCGGGTGCTTGCGATTGGGCACCAGCCCGCCGGTATCTACGAAGACAGACACCGCGCCGCCTATTGGGATGGCAGAAACGGGAACGGAGAATCGGCCGCAAGCGGTGTCTATTTCTATACGCTAACCGCAGGAGACTTCACGGCTACCCGGAAAATGGTCGTCCGGAAGTAGGCGAGTACGGACAACTGCTAAAATTTTGACTTTTTCTTAGCTTTTTTTTGCAAATATGTTATAATGTTCGCAATTGAGATCTGATCCGCCTCTGTGTTTTTTATCCTATAACAGAGGGAGTAAACATCGTTTTTAGACACATGGAGGCACCATGAAAAGTAAACTTATCTCCTCCAGTTTTTTCTATATTGGATGCTTCTTTAGTCTGTTTCTTGTCTTTGGTTGTGGAGACGCGGAAGACATGGCAGAGGCAACCAGTTCCACCTACAGCGTGCTTCCTGACGAACTTGGTAAGCCATGGCTTTGGAAGAAACTCGAAGACGAAGATTGGGAAAAATTAACAAAGAAAGACGAGGATTGGGTAAGGTTGACTGACGCGGAAGTTAAAGAACTCATGAACCTTGAGATTCCGAAACGTTGGGCCTTTGAAACCAAAGACGAGGCGTTACGCGAAAAATATCACGAGGCTACTCTCTTCCAAAAGTTTGGAGACATCCCACAGGTTCGCTACATCATAGAGTTTGATAGACAGTGGCAAGGTGGAATTTTGACACCTGAATTGGCTGAACAAATGGCTGCGTATCAGGAAGCGATGTATTTCCTCTTCCCGACTGCCGTCAATAAGCGTTCGCTCGAAGAAGCCATAAAGCCGGTAGAAGAAAATAGGGAGCGTTATTTTATGGAGCAGCTCAGAAGAGAAGATCCTGAGACTTGGATAAAATACAAACGTGCTGCGCTCATAGATAAACATGGCAATCTTCCTGAGGTTCATACTATTATTAATTTTATCCGAAAATTGGAACAGGAACTACCCAGAACAGATGCTGATTGCCATGCCTATCTTGAGGTGTCCCAGACTCTTTCTGGTAACTTTTCACGTTACGAATCCTACGCCTGGCTTGAAGCAGTGCAGCAGATTGGAATTTTGTCAGAGAGTTCATTACGTAGCCTTGAGAAGTACCGAGAGGCGAGAGCAGAGGGTATTTCATTCTATGACCTAGACTGGGATGATGATTAGCACACGTCCAATGATTTAATCGCAAAAGTTTAGAATCCAATGGTGAGCTTGCTCCCCTGGATATCTGGTGCTAACCATTTGCCAATAGTTTATAGTAAGCCCAAAATTATTGAAACACATCGCATCGAAGCGATGCCCTCTGATTCCCCCTTGATAAGGGGTAGGGGGTTATCTTCATAAAAGTGTCTGGCTCATGTCGTCAAGACTAAGGGCAAACGGGATTTTTAATCCGCGTGTTTACTGACTTCGTTAGAGAAATAGCACCTATTTTTTACATGAGCCAAATCCAAGATCAGTTTTACGATTTTTCGCAAGATCGCGAGCGACAAGAACACCCCAGCAAAAACACGCGTTCCTACAGTAGTGTGTCTGCCAACGCACTAAAATCACGCACTGTTACATCAGGTTGGTGTGCCGTATCTTCGTATGGTAGCAGATAACGATTGACAAATGCACCTCTGTAGCCACACGCTCGCGCCCCTACAATGTCAAACGAGTTCGCGGATACCATCAAACACTCGTTGACTTCAAGCCCTAACTGCCCTGCTGCAGCACGATAGACTGCCGGATGGGGTTTGAATGCCCCCACCGATGTAACCGAAATCACATCGTCGAATTCCCACCCGACACGCTCTTTAACAAGATAATCTAAAAACGACGGGTCACCGTTCGACAAAACCACTAACTGATATCGCGAACGCAGGCGCGAGAGCGCTGCCAAAACTTCCGGGAACGGCGAAAGCTGCTGCCAGCCGCGCATAAATGCTTTTACCGTATCAGGCAAAACATCAATACTGTTCCGTCTCAGCGTGTAGTGCAACGCGCGGCGCACCGTCTCCAGATAACCGCTATGTCCAAGCATCATAATCGTGTCTTGGTACTGCTCAATTCGTTGTCTGTAACGCCACTGCTCCCAAAATTCATCCGCAGACACATCCGCCGCAGCGTGAGCATCCAGCGATTCACTGATGAACGGCGTAAGACTACCACCCAAATCCAAGATTGTACCGAACACATCGAAGGTCAGTGCCTTCGTTTCCGCAAAATTCGTCATAGATTATCCTAATTCGACCGTCCGTCCAGTCGCCATCGCCTCAAAGGCAGCATCAATAACACGCATCTGATTCACACAGCTTTCGGGTGAAATACGGTGCGGTTTCCCGGTTGCTAAAACTTCGCACATGTGCTCCAATTGTAATGCGAACTGGAAGCAGGGTTCAAAATCGATGACTTCTCTGCCGTCTCGTGTGGTAAGCTCAATATTGACAGCAGAATTTTCGTTGTTCCACGCTCTGTCAATCCTACACATGCCGCCCAACCCAGCCATTTCTGCATACTGTCCACCGGCACAATTAAAGCCGGTAGAAATCTGCGCGGTTTTCTCATTTGGGAAAACTAACAGGAGATAGGAAGCATCATCCACTTCCATCCCGGCTTGAGATGCACCGGACACACGAATCGGTTCAGCACCGAACATAAATCGCGCATGGTGTATATTATAGCACGCCAAATCGTAGATACTGCCGCCGCCTTTCGCTTTATTAAACCGCCAATTCGCCTCAGGCTTACGTGTCTCCGGGCCGCCGCCACCGCCACCCGTACAGAAGGTGCTGCGGAGCGTCATAAACTCGCCGATGGCTCCGGAATCAATCAATTCCTTCGCTTTAAGATGCATCGGATGATGACGGAACTTAAACGCTTCTGCTACCAAAACGCCGTTCTCTTCTGCCGCACCGACAAACGCTTCCGCCTCCGCCGCGGTTGACGTAAACGGCTTTTCACACAAAATCGCCTTGACCTGCCGCGATTCAGCAATCTGGATACCGACTTCAGCGTGGTAGGCACCCCACGTACAGATGATAGCGATATCCAAGTCCTCGGTGTCCAACATCTCCGCTAAAGACTGGTAGCGATTTTCAGGTTTCACATTAAACCGTTCACCGAAACCGGCTAAAGCATCTTCTGACACGTCACAGATAGCCGCCAATTCAGCACTCGGTGCCTCTTGGCATGCACCGCCGTGGGCATTCGCGATTCCGCCCGTTCCAACAAGTCCAACTCGGTAAGGCGTATTCGTTGACATAAGTGTTCCTTTCACTGTTTACGGTGCTGTTAAAGGGTAACCGTTCTCAACAATCGCTTCTTTCAGAAACTCAAATTCATATTGCGGTAACGAGGCACCCGGTTCCAGTGCTGCGACATCTCGCTTCCAGCGCGCCACTGCGTCTTCATGGACAATGATCCGCCCTAACGGGATCCCTAAAAAAGCTTCAAGTGACTTAAGCGTCCCTTCCTGGTCTAAAACAAAGTCCTCAAAACGGATCTGAATCACATTTTGAGGCATCGGTGTCGCTTTCATAAGTTGATACTGATAAAGCCAAGAGATCGCACGCTTTTCATAGATATCGTCTGTCTCAGGATATTCGACACCGAAATCACGAAGGTCGTCGGTCTTATGACCCGAACGGATACAGTCACGTGGGTCACGAATCCAATGGATGTACTTGATATCAGGAAACATCCGGGCAATCCACGGATAGACAAGCGTCGTCTCCGGAATTTTCCACCCTTTATGCGGAGACGTATCCCGAAACACATCCGCTAAATACGCATTAATAAGCCATTCAAACTCCGGGTCAATCGGCATTGCAAAAAGTGGACTAAAATCCCAGGAGAGACCACCTTCCCATCCGACATACTGTGCCAGGATTCGGCAGGCGGAATACATATCATGTGGCGGAATCTTATCACCAGAGGGATTCAGCTGGCTCCCCATGAAAACACCACTGGCGTATAGTGTATGCGAAATGGCGCGCGTCCCAGAATGACCACGACCAATCACTGTGATTAAATTTTCCATAATCAGATATATGTAAAAAAACTTGCTTATTTTTCAGAAATAAAGAATAATATAGATTGTTAGGGAAAATTGTAGCAAATATCTAAAATAAAACAAGGAATTTTTTGCGCATGCAAATTGATCACCAGAGAACACGCCAATATCTCAAAGATTTTGACTTTGAACCCCTCTTTATCGAAGAACTCGGTTGGGACTATCACACCCAAACCCCCAATATTAGAGGGTTTGCGTTAAATAATGCTCTTGATTTCTGTTTTCCCAACTTTTAGGATGTCGAAAACATCACCGTTGACGCGAAATCTCGCAAATAAGGCGATCGTTCGGTTCACCATCGCCACGCTTTTCGAGACAATAACCGCCCTGTGCTTAAAACGCCCGAACCAATGTCGTATCTGGCAGTTGTTCCGCTCAATACCAGGGGGCTCCGTTTGCGTCTGAACTAACTTCCCTCGCGGGATCACAGCGGCATAAACTTGATACGCATCGGTGTAGTAGACCTTCACATCCCAGTTTGCTAAGCGTCCGGTGAGTCTTTCAAGCGTTGCTTTATCCCGATCACCACACGCCCAAGCGTTGCGTTCTCCAGTATCACGACACAGTGCTTTCCATATCCAAAGTTTGTTTTTTCTTTCAGAAAGTGCCACATCTCATCGAGTTCAAGCACGACAACCTGTGTCCGTTGTGGTTGCGGTGGTTTTGCGTGTGCGTCTGCAAAGTTTTGCACCCATTCAAGGATAGTGGAAGGTGAGGCGTTTATAGTAAAATCTATAATTACCTATACACACCCGCTTTCACAAAAGCGGGCGCGTAGGGGCGAGGTCTCCTCGCCCCATAGGTGTCAATTTAGGTAGTGTTTACATTGTGAAAGTTTTTGACATTTTTTGTAAGTTTTGATAGACTCTATGGTATGAAAACGAAACAGATAGAAATCCGTGAAGACCTTCCGCTGCTCATTTCTGAGGTTGCTTGGGCGCGCATCCTTCCATTTTTGCAAACACTGCGAAACATCTATGTGGGTAACCCTGAAGCGTGCCGAAGGTTTCTCTCCGCTATCGTCTGGATCACCAAAGAAGGTGCGACATGGCGGTCGCTCCCGAAAGCCTATGGGTATTGGAACAGTATCTATCGCCGTTTTGGGCGGTGGTGTGATGCAGGTGTCTTTGAAAAACTTCATGAACATTTTCATGATGCCGGTGAAGTCTCTGTGCTGCTCCTTGATTCAACAGTTGTGCGTGCCCATGCTTCGGCAGCCGGTGCCCCGAAAAAAAAACGGCGGTCAAGAGAATGAGGC
>RKRO01000148.1 GCA_007571355.1 Candidatus Poribacteria bacterium
ATATAGGAGTGATAATATAGATATTTAGTAACACTACCAGCAACAGGAGATTTTGATGACGAAAAACAAGAAGTTACAGAATTGGGTCAAGGAAGCGGCTGAACTTTGCCAACCCGATTCTATCTATTGGTGTGACGGTTCACAGGAAGAAAACGACCGGTTGTGTGAAGAATTAGTTCAGGGTGGAACGTTCTTCCGCTTAGATCCAGAAAAGCGTCCCGGCAGCTACGTCGCTCGGTCCGATCCTGCCGATGTCGCCCGCGTTGAAGACAGAACATTTATCTGTTCAAAGACACCCCTTGAAGCAGGACCGACGAACAATTGGCACGACCCAGACGATATGAAGGAGACCCTCAAAGGCCTGTTCAAAGGTTGTATGAAAGGTAGAACGATGTACGTTGTACCCTTCAGCATGGGGCCGCTCGGTTCGCCTATCTCACATATCGGCGTTGAAATTAGCGATTCCCCTTATGTTGTTGTTAATATGCGGATTATGACCCGTATGGGTAGCGATGTGTTGGATATCTTGGGTGAAGATGGCGATTTCGTGCCGTGTCTGCACTCTGTCGGTATGCCCCTTGAACCGGGACAGGAAGATGTCTCATGGCCCTGTAATCCGGATAATAAATACATCGTCCATTTTCCTGAAGAACGTTCCATCTGGTCCTTCGGTAGCGGCTACGGTGGGAACGCTTTGCTGGGTAAAAAATGTTACGCGCTCCGTATCGCCTCCATCATGGCAAAGAATGACGGATGGATGGCAGAACACATGCTCATTTTGGGGTTAACGAGTCCCGAAGGCGAGAAAACCTATATCGCCGCAGCGTTCCCGAGTGCTTGTGGGAAAACGAACCTCGCGATGCTCACACCAACGATTCCCGGATGGAAAGCAGAGACGATCGGTGATGACATCGCATGGATGAAGTTTGGCGAAGATGGGCGGCTCTACGCGATTAACCCGGAAGCCGGATTCTTCGGTGTCGCGCCGGGCACGTCGATGGAAACCAACCCGAACGCGATGCACACCCTTGCATCTAATTCCATCTTCACGAACGCTGCGCTGACGGAAGATGGGGATGTCTGGTGGGAAGAGCAGAGCGAAGAGCCGCCGGAAACACTCACCAGTTGGCTCGGTGAAGCGTGGCACCCGGATGACGAAAAGACAGCTGCACACCCGAATTCGCGCTACACAACGCCTGCTTCGCAATGCCCGATTATTGATCCGAACTGGGAGAATCCGAACGGCGTACCGATTTCGGCGATCCTTTTCGGCGGACGCCGTGCCACAACAGTACCGCTCGTGTTTGAGTCTTTCAATTGGCAGCATGGCACTTTTATCGGCTCTATTGCTTCTTCCGAACGCACCGCAGCCGCTGCTGGAACAGTCGGTGAACTCCGACGCGATCCGATGGCGATGCTCCCTTTCTGCGGCTACAACATGGGCGATTACTTTACGCATTGGCTGGAAATGGGTGAAAGTACGGATGCAAGCAAACTCCCAAAAATCTTTTATGTCAATTGGTTCCGCAAGGATGCCGATGGCGGATGGCTCTGGCCTGGCTTCGGTGAAAATAGCCGTGTTCTGAAGTGGATCGTTGAACGTGTTTCTGGGAAAGGCGAGGCAGTTGAAACGCCGATCGGTTATGTTCCGGCACCCGGTGGCGTTGATATCAGCGGATTGGATGTAACCGACGAGCAGATGGAAGAACTCCTGCATGTTGATGTTGAAGAGTGGCTCAACGAGATTACATTGATTCGCGAGCATTACGAACGTTTTGGTGAGAAACTTCCTGAAGCGTTATCCGATGAATTGGCAGCGTTGGAAGCGCGTTTGCGTGAGAAGCAATCAAATTGAATTAACAGGCATGATAGGGCGGGGGCCGATGTCTCGCCCTACAGTTAGCCTGAGTACGGTTCATAAATATCCAAGTTTATACCCGTGGCAGTGGGATTCCACAACGAATAAAATAATTATGACCCAACTCCTTGAAAAGTGCTTACCGAGGGTTATAAATTGCCTCCAGAAAAACAGTACACTATTGCCGCAGTAATTCTTGAAGAACTTGAAGATGAACGGTTATGGGATAAGGCGTTTGCTGAATCGCAAGATAGGCTTGCCCAACTTGCGCGTAAAGTCCGGACTGATATTAAAACCGGTCGCGTCAAAAAGATGGGAATTGATGCATTGTGAATTCATAAGCTGCCGCTTTAATTTTTGATGAGTTAGCGGCATTAGAAGCCCGCTTACGAAAAAATTAATAAAGCCAATTATAGGAGAAGTTTGCCTCTGTTCTCCTTTTAGCAGTAACCCAAGTTGCTACTAACAGATTTCGCACATTCCAGAAAGGTTTTCAGTGCCTTTCTACACCCCAGAGGGGTGGTATATCTATAGAGAATGACGTATTTACGCGATAGCACTCCAGCGGAGCGCTATGTGCATAAAAGGGAAGTGAGAGAAATCTATGATTTTTGAAAACAGGGTTCTTTTTTGGATCCTGGCTTTACGATACACGGTATAGCAGAGGCTTTGGAATCAATCGGAAATATTTTGCAGTGTATCTATGATCACTACTCAGGTAGCAGTACTGATATATAGTAGCCTCTTTTGATGTACCTAGAGGCTTTGGTGGCACACACTACAATCAAATATTAAGCTTAAAAAATAAGCAGATGTCTCTGTGTGCCGGTGGGGATCCTAAAAAAATAATTTGATTCTTACCATTCCAATCAAGAAATGATGGAATTTTTTAATGACACGTGGTATTAGATTTGCATTAATCTCAATTTTCCTGTTTGGCAGCATTATCTCTCAAGGTGCCGCTTTTAACTACCATTGGGAGATAGATGAAACGCCAGAAGGCAGTGAAAGTGCAACTGTCATTGAACCTATAGAAGTAATTTTGCTTGACGAACAGATACAGGTTCCCTCTCATAGTGCGTCTCTGGCGTTACTGCGGAAGTACTCTGTGCATCTGGGGCCTGAATGGGATCCCGGATATGCCTATAGGCTACTCCAAACTTTTGAATCTATACCCCAAGGAACAAACAACCCTTACGCACAAACTCCCGGCGTTGTGTCCTCTGTTTGGAGATTAAGCAACCGCCATATCCAAGACGATCTTTCAGTAGAATACCGGGATGGACAGCGCATCGTCACTATTGCTGAAACCGCATTTGTGCATGCAACACCACTATTAGCGGAAATTGAAGGGGTACGAGGTAGATATTTTTCCAAACGACTTCATCATGCTGTGGTCCGGTTTGTAACCGAGAATGGTGCAAATAGATACGCATTGGAACGGATATTGCGGGAGCGTTACGCTGTTAGCGTCAATGTTCCAGATTATGCCGAACTCACGCGGCACACTACCGGTGAACATGCAGGACGGTTCTCAACATTTAAAAATGAAGAACTCATCGCCCTTGTCTCTATGCTGGAGGAATTTCCTTCAGGTATGCTCAAAACACCTGGACTGAAATATCTCTTACGGCGTTTAGATGGAACACCCCATCCGCTCTATCCGGGCGCGCCTGCGGTTGCCTGGGGCTTTGCAGGCTATATTGAATTTATGGAAGGAGCATTTAAAAGCGGTAGTCCTGATTACATCCATCGCTTGATTCTGCACGAAAAAGCACATTTCTTATGGGATTACCTTTTTGATGAACAACTCAAGCAGGATTGGATTGAAATTGGGGGTTGGTATGAAAACCCAGATGATCCGGATGCCTGGTCAACGACCAAGCAGGTTGAATTTGTCTCCGCATACGCCCATGGTAAAAATCCAAATGAAGATATGGCGGAAAGTATCAGTTATTACATCATCAATCCTGATAAGTTGCGTTCACGCTCACCTGCCAAGTATGAATTTATCCAGAACCGCATTATGCACGGCACACGCTATATCTCAAAGATTCGTGAAGATTTGAGATTTGAGGTCTATAACCTCTATCCGGATTATGTCTATCCGGGACGGATTATACGGGTTGATATACAGGTTGATGGTGAACCCGAGGAAAATAAAACAATAACAATAGAAATTGAAATTCATGGCGAGAGCGATTTTGATGCTGCCTTGGGAGTGTCTTTCAGGATTGTAAGTGAAAAAGGCACTTACTTTGACATTGGACTTGATCCTATAGACTCTTACGGAAATCGAATTCCGTTGAGTCATATTTTTAGAGGTTCTGTTCAAATATCAAAGTACTCCGCGAGTGGCTACTGGGCACCAGACTCGATTAATTTAAAGGATGCAAACACCAATGAGCGGCATCAATCTGCACAAACCGATTTCGGGTGGAAGCTCTATATCAATAACCCTCTTGAAGATTGTGACCCTCCAGAATACGTAAAAAATTCAATGCAGCTTTCTTTATCACGAGGTGAGGAAAATAGAAGGCCTTATCATCTTATTACCGCTCGGTGGCAAGTTGTTGAAAAAAATGGTATAGGACATGTTTATACAGAGATGAATGATGACAACCCTGAAACTTATGTCTCAGCGTGGAATTACGGCAAATACAATCCACAGACAAGTCAAGCAAGTGTAGAACTCATTGTCCCAGACTACTACCAAAGTGGAACATACTCAGTTAACTTTCTCTCAATGAGGGACGGAGCCGGTAACTACCGAAACGTGTTCTTTACCAATACTGACCGCCAGCTTGGATCCCCCGTAGATATCAAACTTGATGAACCCCCCGCTACTATTGACATTCAGACGAAAAATCCGGATAGCACGCCCCCTATTCTTGATTTAAACAGAATTACCGTCAATGCTAAACCGACGCATCCAGAAGCACCAAACGGCCAAACGGTGGTTGACATCACTTTTCGAGTGAAGGATGATATCAGCGGATATAAACAAGGGGGCATACGTCTCCGGGACCCACAGGGCACAATACATGCCTTTTACCATTCTGACCAAGATATTTGGAATGTCTATTTTTCACGAGATCCGACTGCCTATCAGACGTATCATCAGAAAATTCTCTTGCCTATCGGCAGTGTGCCGGGTACCTGGGGACTTGCTGAGATGGTTTTATTTGATAAAGCAGGTAACAAATTTCAAGCAGACTTTACTGAAACTGTTCGTTTTGAAGTGTTGGATGCTCCTATTTATGCTCAATCGGATGTCAATCAAGATGGGACAGTTAACATTCAAGATTTAGTAATAGTTGCGAATGCAATTGGGCATCCCGGTGCCGCGAATGCTGAAATCAACGCCGACATCAACGCCGACGGCACCGTCAGTATTTTGGACTTGGTGGAGGTTGCCAACAAGCTCGCGGAACATTCACCAGCCGCCCCTGCTGTGAAGAGTCTAACTGCCGAACAAGTTCAAAGTTGGTTGGGAGAAGTTAGAGCAAATGACGACGGCAGTGCTACTTTTCGCCAGGCTATCAATGTATTGGAAGCACTTTTACGCTCGGTTCGTCCAGAAACGACTGTATTGTTGGCGAACTATCCGAATCCGTTTAATCCAGAAACGTGGATACTGTATCAATTGGCAACCGCCAGTGGTGTCAACATTACGATTTATGACACGAAAGGTGTAATCGTGCGGACACTCGACCTCGGACATCAGGCTGCGGGTTATTACACGGATAGAAACCGCGCTGCCTATTGGAACGGACGCAACGGTTTAGGAGAACACGTGGCGAATGGTGTCTATTTCTATCAGTTACAGACTGATGATGTTTCACTCACACGCAAAATGCTGATACGAAAGTAAACCGCAAAGTCTCACTTTCTAACCCATTGAAGTTCATTGTCCCAAATCCAACAGTCCACGTTGGGTTTGGGGCATTTTGTTAACTTGCCAGAAAAATGGAAGTGCTTGACTCTCTCGGTGAAATGTGGTATGCTTAATAGACATTATATTAATTTAGTCTTGAGGTGTAGGATAGATCCAAGGTCTGAAGTTTAATTTAAAATAAACGCGATCTTCGATTATGATTGTGAGATATTCAACTCTTACGGTAACTATTCTTTTTATTTTCCTCCTTCCGAGTTTTGCACAGGGACCGACAATTCTCAGACACGGTGGTTCCGTTCGAACGGTAAAATTCTCCCCAGTGGATAACGCACTGATGGCAAGTGCCAGTGACGATAACACCATCAAATTATGGAATTTGCAGAACGACACCGTGGCAACGCTCAGAGGACACAGCTCGGAAATTCGTTCAGTGGCATTTTCCCCAGATGGACAACGCCTTGTTAGCGGCAGTAATGATTGGACTTTCAAATTATGGGATATTCACACACAACAGCACATCGCTACGCTTGAACATATAACGGGTCGCATTCCATCTCAAATCAAAGCGGTCGCATTTTCTTACGATGGGCAGCGCCTCGCCACTGCCGGTCGACATGTTAAGTTATGGGAGGTCAGCACGCAAACCGAGACGGCAACGCTTCAACACGACGAATACGCCTGGTCGTTAGCATTCTCTCCAGATGGACACTTTCTCGCCACTGGAGAAAGTGGAGGCACCGTGAAAATCTGGGATGTTCAGAAACGACAGGTTATCTCTGAGCTTGAAGGGGACCCTCGTTGGGTTTATACGCTCGTCTTTTCTCCTGATGGTAGGACGTTGGCGAGTGCCGGATATAAAGGACGCATCAAGTTGTGGGCGGTCTCTAATTGGACACTCCTCGGCACACTCCAGAACAGCGGAACGGTTTATAACCTTGATTTCTCTCCGGATGGGAAAGCACTCGCCAGCACTGGATCTGGAGCGGTAACGCTCTGGTCTGTCCAAAGTGGAGAGGAAATCACTTCTTTGACAGGACATTCCGCGTGGGTTTTCGGAGTTGCATTCTCTCCTGATGCGAAAACCCTCGCCAGTAGTGGAGCCGATGGCACCGTCCGTGTCCAGAATATAGAATCACATCTGCAGACGCTGCAACAGCGAGAAATGGTCCGGCTCATCTACTTCCTCCCCATTAACCGTCGGGCACAACACGATATTGACACAAAGTTGGATACCCTCATAAAGGACGTACAGCAATTTTACGCCGAACAGATGCAAAGCCACGGATTCGGCAGAAAAACCTTCACGTTTGAAACCGATGCCACGGGTAAAGCGGTCGTGCATCACGTGAACGGAAGATTTACCGACCGGTATTACAACAATGAGACACTTAAAAAAGTCATCGAAGAAATTGGGGAACAGTTCAGTTTATCAACAAATCTCTACCTAATTTCCATAGATACTGGCAGTGAAAGGATTGATGCCCAATGGTGTGGAAGAGGGGGAATCCATGGCGCTACCGGGGGCAAAGCAATTGTCCCTGCCTCTGGGAGTTGTTTCGACGGCATTAGTACCGCTGCGCACGAACTCGGGCACGCCTTTGGACTCGATCACGATTTTCGAGACGATGCCTATCTAATGTCCTACGGATCCGGCCCCGACCAGTTATCTTATTGTGCTGCCGAGTGGTTGAATGTCCATCGCTATTTTAACACACACGCTACGTCCTTTAATGAACCGACAACACTTGAAATGCTGACCCCGCTTGCGTTGCCCTCAAATACGATCCGATTCCGTTTTGAAGTCGCTGATGCCGACGGCCTCCATCAAGCGCAGTTAATTATCCCGGCTGCTGTCAGTGATCCAGCCGATGGTGTTAAGTTGCACAGCTGCCAGGCATTGGACAGTGAAATCAGTCATGTTGAATTTACGACAACTGAAGTAACACCCGGATCCTCGACGGAAGTCACTCTTCAAGTGATTGATGTGTATGGCAACTTCACACGTGAAACGTATTCGCTTCGCGTGGGTGATATGGCGCATGTAGATGTCAACAGAGACAACGTGGTGGATGTCGATGATTTGGTGTGGGTCGCCTCTCATTTCGGGAGCACCGGGGTTCGCAAAGCACATCCAAACCCGGATGTTAACAACGACGGTCTTGTGAATCGTGCAGATCTCCTGTTAGTTGTAGAGGCCTTGGAGTCCGAGGAAAGCACGCCTGCTGCCCCTAATCTAACCATAGCCAGTCTACAGCAGTGGATTCTTGAAGCGAAGCGACACAACCCTGGCGACGAAACCTTCCAAACAGGAATTAAGGTATTAGAGCAACGCCTAACCCCCTTCCATCCAACTGAAACAGGCCTGCTACCGAACTATCCTAATCCCTTCAATCCCGAGACGTGGATCCCGTATCAGTTAGCAGCACCTGCTAATGTCAATATTTCCATCTATACTGCGGATGGAAGATTGGTTCAGATGTTGAGATTAGGGCATCAGGGTGTGGGTATCTATGCATCTCGTAACCGTGCAGCGTATTGGGATGGCAAAAATGCTATCGGGGAACCTATGGCGAGTGGTGTCTATTTCTATCAATTACAGACTGATGATGTTTCACTCACACGCAAAATGTTGATACGAAAGTAAACCGCAAAGTTTCACTTTCTAATCCATTGAAGTTCATTGTCCCAAATCCAACAGTCCACTTTGGGTTTGGGGCATTTTGTTAACTTGCCAGAAAAATGGAAGTGCTTGACTCTCTCAATAAATTGTGGTATACTTAATACCGTTCCAATATACCGTTATCGTAACATCCGAACATAAATGCACACTTGGACGCAGATCCCCCCCTACCCCCCGCAAGCAGGGGGGAATCAGAGGGACATCGCTTCGATGGAATGGGTTTCAATTCTTACGGGCTTTACGATAACGGCTGTAGTGCGTCTTGATTTTCTTTGATGCGCTCTGAGAAGAATATGATTAAACGAACCTAAACCTAACGTGAGTTTGATAAATGTTGGACGTATGTAACGTCTACTGTTAATTGATGTCCTATCCTGCACAAACTATGAAGTTTGTGCTACAATTCACGCTGTTGTGCTGCGAAAATAGGACCCGTAATACCTCCGAAAGGATTAATCAAACTGGCGTTAAACCTATGCAGAGCAAGGAGAATATAATTGTCAACAGAACCATGCCGTAAAAGTCCAGCCGATGAGGCGGACATTATCCACCCTCGTGTTCTACCGTTTATAACCTTTCACCTCGCATGTCTTGCGATTTTCTGGGTAGATGTTCAACCTATCGACTGGATTATCTGTGGAACATTGTACGTTATTCGCATGTTCGGAATTACGGCGGGGTTCCATCGCTACTTTTCGCACCGATCTTTTAAAACAAGCCGTGGATTCCAATTCTTCTTGGCATTTCTGGGACAGAGTTCAGCACAACGCGGCGTGCTATGGTGGGCAGCGACACATCGCCATCACCATAAATACTCTGACACAGAACAGGACGTACATTCGCCTGTGCACCATGGATTTTGGTATGCTCATGTGCTTTGGATTTTCTCCAAACAGGGACGGGCAGCGGATTACAGTTTAATTAAAGATTTTCGGAAATACCCAGAACTCGTCTGGTTAGATAAATGGGAAAGACTGCCCCCAACCCTATTGGCGGTTTTGGTCTGGGCGGTTGCAGGCTGGTCGGGGCTTTTCGTAGGTTTCTTCCTGAGTACCGTGCTTCTCTTTCATGGCACTTTTACGATTAATTCGCTTTCACATGTGTTCGGCAAACAGCCGTATGCCACCGGTGATAGCTCCCGCAACAACCTGTTTCTGGCTATCCTTACGTTAGGAGAAGGGTGGCATAACAATCATCATCACTTCCCCAGTGCGACACCGCAAGGCTTTCATTGGTGGCAAATTGATGTTACCTATTATATCTTGAAAGTTTTATCGATCTTTAGAATCGTCTGGGCCCTCCGCTTACCGCCAGCACATGTGGTGGCAGGTAAACGCAAATTGTCGTTAGCCGCTATTGAGAGCGCAGCCCAGCAACTCGCCGGGAGTTTTTCGATTGAATATATCGGTAAAACGGTTTTGAAAACGTGGACACACACACCTAAATTAGAAGAACTCCGCAACCGTGCTCGTATCGGTCAATCAGAGGTTGAAGCTTTTCTGAAGGAAATGAAAATTCTTGAGTTGCCAACAATCGGAAACCTCAAACATCGCGCCCAAGAAATGTTTGCCCATCTCCCATCGTTGAATCCGATTGTTGAACGTGCAAATCATATTATCGTACAAGCCGTTTCAATATGGCTGCTTCAGAGCGATATG
>RKRO01000258.1 GCA_007571355.1 Candidatus Poribacteria bacterium
GGTCTTGAGTGAATAATCATTTATTACCATGTTCTCGTGGCTGAAGAAAAAAAAGCAAGAGAAAGAGGGCAAGGCCTACAAATCCGTTCTCAATGGCTTAAAGGACTTATACCGCACAAAGCTGCTCCCGCTAGAGAAGAGCAGCATGTATGGTGAATTTTATTCACCTGTTCTCAACGTAGATGCCTTTGATGCTAAGCCCATTGTTCTGCTAATCGGACAATACTCCACCGGCAAGACCACCTTCATCCGATACCTGCTCGAGCAAGATTTCCCTGGAATGAGAATTGGTCCTGAGCCGACCACAGACAGATTCTCAGCCATCATGTACGGCCCCAACGAGCAAATTACCCCAGGCAATGCCCTGGCTGTTGATCCAAAGTATCAGTTCAAAGGGCTGCAAACATATGGAAACAACTTCCTCAGTCGCCTGGAGGGCTCGTTCCTTCCGTCCTCCGTGCTGGAGAGTATAACTTTGATTGACACCCCGGGGATTCTCTCCGGAGAAAAGCAGCGTCTGCATAGGGCGTACGATTTTGAGGCTGTTATTGGTTGGTTCTCCGAGCAGTCGGACATGATCATCCTGCTCTTTGACGCACACAAGCTGGACATCTCGGACGAGTTTCACCGGGTCATCGACATCATCAAGAAGCACCTACACATCGTGGATATGAGAGGCATCGGAAGCGTCTGGGGACCGGGGACAGGAAAGCATATCCAGAACACAGGGGATTTGTTAGCCGCCGGTGAAGACCTCAGAGAAATCTGCGAAAAACAGAATGCCAAACTCTTGGTGCTTGACCCATTAAGCGGCGGGTTCGGAGGCAATGAAAACGACCGAACCGCCGTCTATGATTTCGTTTCATCGTTCAGGGGTTGGGGAGACAAAGCCCAATGCGCCATGCTGGTCATCGGACATCTGCCAAAAGGTGCAGAAGCCAGAGCCGCAGGATTCTCAGGCTCCACCGCTTGGGAAGCGTCTGCCCGTTCAATGTGGATGTTATCAAAGAAGGGAAAGGGGTCCGAAGAACACTGGTTACTTGCGAATACAAAGAACAACTACGCACCTTTACAGAAAAAGAAATATCTGTGTCGTAATGAAATCGGCGCATGGGCAGAAGCCACAAGCGATAAGACAGCCATTAAAGCTTATCAAGCCTACAAGAAGAAATATGGCATCGAGGAGGATAGTGATGAGTAGCCTTTGGGAAATCGGCACAGAAAAAGAAACACCATCACAGAGGGAGGCTTTAGAGGAAGCCACAAACGTAGATGAGATTATCAAGGAATTGATAACGGAAGAATGGAATGCAATGGACAACGACAGCGAGCCACCCATACCCACCATTGATGATATTCGCAAACGGCACACGCTAAAGGAAACCACCCCACTGTTGGTCGTTATTGCAGATATGCTGCGTTATGTTCGGGAAAACGGCTTGGATGCCAAACCCGATCTATCTGATTTTATGGAAGAATCACTGTTTCATAACGCGCGCTGTTGTTTTCATATTGAGAGTGCATACCCGCCACCTGAAGGGTTGGATGACGTGACCGAAGATGACTACCAGAAGGCAATCGAATTGATGAACCAGGGGGACCGACCAAAACAGATAGGCAGGATTGATTACGATGATTTTGAACTCCATTTGCAAATCAGACGTTGGATTGATGATGCACAGTTCGCTTTTGTTCAGATTTTTGATTCGCAACGATTCACGGCAGAGGATGCGAATGATGGGATTCTGGCGATCCACAGAATATGGACGATAGCCACCATATTGAATAAAAAGCTGAAGCACCCCCTCGCCCCCATCGTCAGGGCATGGCTCATTGACCAGAACGCTAAGCATATCACGAAAGAATACGATGACAAGCACCCCGTCGGCGTGTTTAAGACCCCGATGGGGAGTATTCGTGAACTCTCTTTTATCGCACCCGGCGATGCACGACTCAGAGAGTTTGCCACGCCGGAGAGTACCGACCAGTTACAACTTCCTTCCGCACAGGAGAAGCCGTCTATCTTGCCCCCGGTTGTGCCGCTTGAAGTCGCCCATCCCCATGGACTGCCAACCCAAACGAAGAAAGGCGCGGTGTCTCATGTGCTGCGTATCTTTGATGAGGCACTCATGGCGTTAGAACCGAGCGAAACGCAAGCAAATATCATGTTCACGCTCGGAGAACTTCTCGGTTATCTTTACCCCGGCTATCAGCGAGAGGATGGCAGTTATAACCACACGAAGTTTAACAGGACGAATCAACTGCCGTATATCATCAACGCGCTTGAGGTGCTCCACTTCTACGCGACTGTGCCATGGGATAACGGCAACGGCAGATGGAGACCTGTTGTGGTGAGAACCCCACTCAGACCAGACGCAAAGAACGACGCAAAAATATTTCTTGATGTGAGATTGCCACCCGATGCAAGACAGGGCATGATGGTTGAGAAAGCAATCTTGAGACAGTTAGGCAAAGAGTCTGCACCGAAGTATTACGCATATCGCATAGCCTGCTGGCTTTTGGATAAATACGGCACTGTGCAAGGGAAACTCTCTGACCCAACCCGACCTGTAGAACGGCGTAACGACGCTACCCATCTACTTGCCAATGGCAAGCGTATCGTTTCACCACAAGGAAAGCCCATCACCAATCTCTACAACACAAACGCTGTCAGGCAACTCCCCCGTGAACCGAACCCCGACGCTATTCAGCGATACCCCGTCCTGTCAGATGAGGATTTAATCTTGGCTTGCTTCCCAAATACAATCGATAAGAATCCAAGACAACTATTGAAGCGCGCCAAAGGATACTGGACGGAATTAGAGAAAGAGGGAATTGTTTCCATCCAGAAAGAGAAAAGCGGTTGGAGAATCCTACCATCCGAAAGGCATTTGAAAGCACATCGGGGACTGAGGGAAGCCATAAAAAAGAGCTAGGCACATTTACTT
>RKRO01000426.1 GCA_007571355.1 Candidatus Poribacteria bacterium
ACATACGTCCAACTTTTATCAAACTCACGTTAAAGTAGTCTCGAAGGATCAACATATCATGCAACGGGTAGACACTTTTCTGGTAGAACACCATTTAACGGAGAGCAGGGAACAGGCGAAACGGCTCATCCTTGCGGGTGCAGTATCTGTTAACGGAAACACCCACATTAAACCCGGGCAACGAATCCCGGCGGATGCAGAAGTGGTCGTTCAGGAACGCCAGAAATATGTCAGCCGCGGGGGATTCAAGCTGGAGAAAGCGTTAACGACCTTCAATATAGACGTACAAAATCGGGTCGCCCTCGATGTAGGCGCGTCTACCGGCGGATTCACAGACTGCCTCCTCCAACACGGCGCAAAATTCGTCTATGCCGTTGATGTCGGGTATGGACAACTCGCGTGGAAACTTCGAACACACCCACAGGTACAGTCAATTGAGAAGACGAATATCCGACATCTAACGCCAGCACTTTTAAGCAGGGGCGGGGTTCCCTTGAAAAAATCCGCAGAAATCCGCAGAAACACCCGACACAATAGTGAAAATTTTATCTCTATCGCTGTAATTGATGTCTCTTTTATCTCTTTGAGGACAGTGCTACCGAACGTCATCAAAATCCTGAAACAGCAAAATAGCCGTCCGTCTGATATTATCGCACTGCTGAAACCGCAATTTGAAGCCGGAAAAGCACACGTCAAAAAAGGCGGGATTGTGTCCGATAAACAGGTGCATATCGAAACAATAGACAACCTCATTTCTTTCGCTACAGCGAAACTCGGCGCGACTGTCCACGGGTTAACCCATTCACCCATCCATAAGAATATAGGAAATATTGAATACCTGCTCTGGCTGACGATCCAGCCGGATACACAACTGAATGCATACGGAACTAACGTTCAATTGCAGCAACTGACTGCTAAGATTGTAGCAGATGCCTATGATTTTTTTCAAAACAGCCGCGAGCAATCGTAAACCATCAGCATTCAGCAAGAGGGCTCTGAATAAGTCAGATGCTTTTTGCTAACGGCTGGTAGCCAAATGGAAAACGAACATGCGAAAAAGAATCCAGAAAATCTCCATTCTCCTCGGAATATTCCTTATCCTCCTGCTTTGTGGTGCGCTGTTGTTTGTCCAATCGGAGACCTTTCTCAATTGGGCCGAAAAGAAACTTGAGACAGAACTGAAAAATCGGTTAACAGATGGTTACACGATCAGCGTCGGGAACATAGAGGGCAGCGTCTTAGGCAATGTTACCATCAGTAATGTTGAAATTTCCGAAATCTCCAAAGTAGATGAACCGGTAATTTCGACGCGAAGAGTCGTACTCAAATACAACCTGCTGCGGTTACTCACGCGCAAATTTGAGGTTACGGAACTGATAGTGGATGATCCAGAAATCCGAGCGAAGATTGATCCCGGTGGTAAACTCAATCTGTCCAATATTTTTCGCAAAGACTCATCAAGTAAAGACACTTCGCCAGATTCGCCAAATGAAGACACTCCCCAATTCGCTTTCGCTGTTGAAGACGTTCAGCTGAACCGCGGAAAAATTAATTACACCGATACACAAAGAGACCTTGAGATAAGCGTTCAAGGGGTTACGCTTACAGTGAAAGGACCGCTTGATACATGGAACCACAATGGGAATTTGAGGATCGATGCCGGCAGCTTCGCATTCAACGGTGCCGAGTTACCGATGGATAAATTTGAGGTCGATTTTCAGGTTTTAGCCACGCATAGCGAATTAGGAAGACTCCTGCTGGAATTTGGCAACTCAAATTTGGACATCACAGGACATTTTCAGCGCGGAGAAACGGGGGCACCTTGGGAAATCGCACTCAATTTACAAAAACTGGATGTCGCAGATGTAGACCCGTTTTTCGGTGAAAACATCGAACTTCAAGGGAGTGTAAACGGTAGGATAACGGCGTTTGGCACAGATTCCGACTTCACTGTCGCACTTACCGCCAAAATGCCAACCTTTTCTATGATCCAAGCCGAAAACAATAGACAATTCGCGCTGACAGACCTCAGCATTGATGCCGCGCTCGGTTTATATCCTATCCCTACATTTACGCTAAAAACTTTCAATGCACAGATCGCCGACGGCACCTTGAACGGGAACGGAAGCATCGGACTCCAAACCCGACCGACAGGCAATCTCATTAAACAGCTCGGACAGTTCACGACGCGCCCCCTTAACTATAGCGGACAGTTGGAGGCAACCGATATCCAATTCGCACCTTTGCTCTCAATGTTCGTGCCACTCCCCGAATTCCTTGTAGACAGTACGGGGAACCTCTCAGGAAGTGCCACGTTCAACGGAAGTCGTAAAGATAAAGATATTTCAATACTCAATCTCAATAGTACATTTGCATTAACAGATACCGTCCTCAATACAGTGGAACTTCAGGATTCTGCACTCAATTGCAAAGTGGAGGATGGCGTATTAAGAGCCGATGGGCATCTTGACGAAATCGCAATAGCCGCTACCGGACCCTTCCCTTTAGCAGAACAAGACACTCTGGACATCCGCATATCCAATATCAACTTCGATGAACTCATGACAATTATGAATAGCGCGGATCTCGGGGGAACCGGTGAATACACAGCAAAATTGTCACCGGATGGCAAACTTAACGGATACATGGAAATCCCCAATGCAAGTTTCATAGACACCCCCATCGGTATATTGGCAGGCAATCTCAACTACCACAATGGACAGGTGTTCGTTGAAAATGGACAACTCACCCAAAACACGAGAAACGATACCGGGACAGAAGAGATAAGTCAGGTCTCAATCACCGGTGTCGTGGATGTGGACGGCGAGTTCCCGGCGCAATTCAGCGTCATCGCTAATCCCATTTATGTTCAGCACTATCCGAAGTTACTGTTAGGCGCGGCATATCCAGTAGAGGGTAAAATTAGCGGCGAACTCAAATTGG
>RKRO01000037.1 GCA_007571355.1 Candidatus Poribacteria bacterium
GAATCATATAGTGGATATCGCCACTACACATGGCAGCGACGGTCTCATTTCCCGCGTAGTTTTCCTTGCCTTTTTTCTCTCGAAAAGCACGAGCTGTGGCGTTTTCATTACGCGGCATTGACCCGAGAAGCTCTTTAAGAGTTTTGACCGGGTAATCTTTAACCTCATGGAAGCGGCGCTTGAACAAATCCTCGAGAAATCCAAGAGTTTGATTTTTATCATCCGTAATATACCTCAATCCGAGATTTAACAAATCGCATTCACGAGATTCGACAAATCGTTTGCCATCGATATCTTCACGGGCAAAAGAAATCGGGCTTTCTGTCGAGACTTTGAAAAAAACGTCAGAGCTGCGATGTATGACTAATCGATTGAGATTGATTTGCAAGTCCTTGGTGATTTTTGGATCAGAGTAATCATCGATAAAGAAATAAAAAGGGCGATCATGCAGGAAAGAAAATTTGTTCCGAATAAGGCGACAGGCCTCAACCATTAATCCTGGTCCAAAATAGCCCTCAATGTGTTTGGTTGGCACGTGAACAAAACGTTGCTTCTTCGCTGCGCGATTTCTTTCCTTTTTTAATCTATTAACCAGAGCAGCCCACTGTTCGGCACTCGGATTATCTGGGCGTGGCCACTCAAATAAACCACAAAGTTCTGCAACAAGTGCTTCTTCTTTTCTCTCAAATTCATCTGGAAAGCGCCTTTTTGCCCATGCGCCTATATGCTCCAATGTGATTGCCAGTAATGTGACGACCAGGAAATGCATGGGAACGTCGAGTGCCTCATGGCGTTCAGGAATTCTATATCTTGGAAAAGAGAAGTACAGATCGTCGCATCTGTAATAGATGCCAATATAGCCCAATTCATTTGGATTATCTTTATCGTTCGCCGTCAGGTATCGAGACTCAATGCACGGAAGACAGTCGTTTTTCCACATCCTAGCGGTCCGGTCAGCATCAAATTTGATCGAGCCTGAATTTCCGACAACCCAAGTAAACGGTCGGAGTAGAGGTTATTGAGCAAGAGGTGAGAATCTCCGATTTGCTCACAGTTAGGGTAGTCGAACGGTGTCAAGAGTTTTGCGGTAGTTGTTCCCCTTGCTCTCGTTCGATGCTCTTCTTCTAGAGATCGCAGTTTGTCTGCCATTGCACGAGGATTGTAAGCAAATGAATCGGCAATAGGGTCAGTTTCAATCAGATGCCGTTTCAGGAAATCATGGCAAAGTGCATCATGGATATAACGATCTCGCCCACTGCAGTCACGATAATCTACGCACTCCAGGAAATTCTTAAGTATTTCTGCGACGTATAGATAGTCGGTTGCATGTGACGCTTGCCCTGTCAACTCCCGGACACCAAAATCTGTTACACGAAAGGTTGTTCGTCCATCCATATCAAAGTCAGACTTTGCAACAAGTACGTTTCCCGCATGCAAATCGCCATGTTGCTCTTCACGTTGTTTAAGTTCGTGTAATAACCTGAATATCGTTAATAAAAATTCCTCAATAAAGGGTATTGTGATATTTGCTCTGTCTTGCCGTATATAATCCTCAAGATTTTTGCCTTTCACATAATCGCATATAAAGACGACACAGCGTACTTTGGGGTCTGGGTATTCGACAACGTCGTGGCATCTAACAACCGCTGCATTTTCTAAACTATTAGCCTTCTTTGCTTCATCTAAATGTTTAGGTGACAGATTATTTACAGGAATGACTTTGAACGCGAGGTTGCTATTTGTCGATTCTCTATATGCTCGAAACACATGCCCGTTACTGCCCGACGAAATGTGCTCTATAATCTCATGTTCGGGAAATTGAGGTATCTTTTCCCCAAGGAACGATCCTACTGGTGGAAGATTCTTACACATTTTCAGTGCTTTCTGAATACCAGGATATGTTCTCGTTTGACTCCGGCGAGCCTTCTTCGTGAACGACGGACATCAGGAATGACGTCGCTCATAACCTGACAGAGGCGAAATGTTGGGGCGTGTGTTACGAAAATCCGCAGCAGTTCTTCAGAAGGGAATCGGTCTCTCTTTCGAATCAACTGCTCGCCAATGACAAAGATACAATGACCACCCCGGCGCATTTTTTGCTGCAATTGTTTGGCAAGTGCCTCTATCGCATTCGTGAAACCGCTGAGATCACTGAGAGCACTGAGAGCACGGTCCATAGTCTCCATGTGCGGTTCACCCAAAAACCAGAGCCGTAGCCGGTTGTCGCGTCCATAGTCAAGTGCATTCATATAGGGCGGACTTGTGATGACGCAATCTATAGCATCAGGGAGATTGACGGATTCCACGGAGGACCTGCGAATACCATCGACTAATCCATGAAAAGAGTTTTTCGGCGGCCGTTTCAGAGCGCGTTCTACTTTTGCCTTCAGGCGTGAGGCAACTGGACGGTATTCGTAGAGCTCGGGGTAAGCTGCTCTGGGAAACTTGTTTGATCGGAGATAGGGAACGAGGTGACTGCTTGGGAACGACAGAAACCCGGGTCGCTGATGATGCAGGATGCCGAGTAAGGATGCCAGTAGGAAATAATGCCGTTCGTTTCTAAGAAATTCGCTGAGACGCAGGATCTCCTTCAATGTGCGAGGGTGATAGAAAGCTCGAACCCATCGAGGGACACTCCGGAGATCAGGCATAGGTAACGATTCGACGCGCTTGAGAAGGCGATCAAGGTTTGCAAGTGCGGATTCGATTCTGGTTGGTGCGTACAGCTTTCCTTTGGTCAGCGTTACAGCGTATTGGCTTGTATCGGAAGCAAAGACTCGTCGGCCAAGACGGGCGGCTTCGAGTGGCACGGTACCGCTTCCACAAAACATATCTACCACTAACTGGCCGGGCTGACTGTATTTAAGTATGAGGTCCTTTGCGATCACACTCTTCAGTTTTCCAATGTACGGTGATAGTTGATGCAATGAGCACTCCTGGTG